>JBGSSZ010000157.1:0-2985 GCA_041736785.1 Limnoglobus sp. | reverse complement strand
GGCAGTTCGACGCGGCGGAGGCCAGCTACTCAAACGCCGTCAAGCAGAATCCCAAAGACTCCCTCGCCTGGCAGCGGCTGGCACAGTTTCTCCTCGTCGACATGCGCAAGCCCGACGAGGCCCGCAAAGCGGTCGATGGCATGATCGCGGCTTTGCCGGACGACCCAACATCCTATCTCACCCGAGCCCGGCTCACGCTGATGCTCGACGCGGAGAAACCGCTGCCGCCGCGGAAAAGCGATCCCCTATTGACCGACATCGCCCGCGGCCTCGATCGCGCTCCGCTGCATCCGGATCTCCTGCTGATGCAAGCCGAGCGTCTGCAGCGGCATCGTGATGTGACCGGAGCCCGCACTGCACTCGCCGCGGGCGTGGCCAAATATCCCGGTGAGCCGCGACTGGTTCGCGCGCTCGCCTGGCTCGAAGTCAATCGCAACAACATGGCTGGAGCGATCGGCATTCTTGAAGACGCACTCCCGCACGCCAAAGATCCTCTCGATCTCATGGTGCCGCTCGCCGATCTGGTGATGGACGCCGGCGATGTCGCACGGGCTGAGGAGATTCTCAAGAAGCTCGACCGTCGCAGCGGGCCAGTGGTGAAAATGCAGTCGAGCTATCTTCGCGGTCGGCTGCTGATGCGGGCCGGAAAATGGGATGAGGCCATCGTACTGCTCACCAAGCTCCGCGATGAAAGCCTCACGCTGCCCGGGCTCGAAGCGCAATCCAATCTGCTGCTCGCCACCTGCTATCAGAAAGTCGGCGAGCCTGCGAAAGCCATCGAAGTGCTTAAGCTTGTCTCCGCGAAGGACGCCTCCAATGTGACCGCCCTCGTCGGGCTGGGGCAACTTTATCTCAATGAGGGGCGCAGTGCCGAAGCGATCAAAGCCTATGAGATGGCAGCCCAGTCTCCGTATGCACCGCTGACGACCATCAACATGCTGATCCGCATCCAGGCTCTGCAACTGGCACAGGCTCAGGCCAAACCCGACGCGTGGAAATCCCTGGAGAAGCAGGTGAACGATTTCGCGCCTCGCTACGGTGTGAATTCGCCCGAGCCGACGATGCTGCGAGCGGAGCTTGCGACGCACGCGGGGAACCTGCCGCAGGCGGTGGCGATACTCAAGCAGGAGTCGCAGCGACGGCCGCAGAATACCACACTCTGGTGCAAGCTCGCGGAAGCCGTGGGCCACCTGGAGGGCGTCGCCGCGGGCTTGAGCGTGCTGGATGAGGCACAGGGCTTCGTCATTGACGGTGCCGAATTGCGATTGGCGAGGGCGAGGCTGTACGCCGACGATCCCGCCAAGCTGCGGCCGCTCGAACTCCTGCTCAGCGGCACGGAAAGCTGGAGCGAAGCGGAGCAGTTGGTGTTTGCTCAGGGGATGATTGAAGTCTTCGACCGCGTCGGAACGCCGAACAAGGAATGCTGGCAGTGCGTGCTGCAACGGCGGCCCAATGACGTGGAGACGTGGCTGGCTTACTGCCGGGCGTTTCCTGATGCGGAAACGATGAAGGAAGCGAAGCCGCACATCGGTGATGCGAACCCGAAGGAACTTGGGAACGATCCAAATCGCTTCGAGATTGTCGCTGCAAAATTGAAGACACACGCGGATCAGGGAGATGAAGCCACACTGAAAAAAGTTATGACGCGGCTCGCCACCGATCCACGCTGGGCCGGCGAGCCGATGCGCCGTGCCATTCAAAAGGCGAGCGAGGGGTGTAAGTCTGGCTCGCCCATATTGCTTGCCAATGCTCGACCCTTCATCGAACGGACGCCGGGTGGCCTCGGCTGGTTGGCCGAGCTCCACCACAGCATCAACGACTCAATAACTGCCAACGCACTCCGGCAACTCGCCGTTAAGAAACCGAACGCGACCGTCGAAGACTGGTACCGTGCGATCTGGCATTCAAACATCAAGTCGGAACAAGAGGCGATTTGTATAGAAGCGAAACAAGCACTCAACGAGATAAACGATGCTGCATTGCGAGCCGCATGTGGTGGCTTTAGTGCAGGTAACGGCTCGCTCGGCTCGCTGCCCTACCTCGGAGTCAATAAGAAACGAGACCGGACACATCGACTCTATACCGAAGCCGCACTTGCGATCCTGAAAGCTCAATTCAATCGCACGTCGGCTGTGAAAGTTCTCGAAGACTACCTCGACTCCGACCAACTCGCCGCCGCCGACAAAGCATGGGCCACCCGCAATCTCGCGATGCTGCTCGTCGTCCGTGGCGAGGTGGCAGACCGCGAGCGGGCGGCGAAGCTGCTCACCGACGCCACACTCAATGACGCTGGTGCCACGCTTGACGACCGCCGCAAGACCGCGGGCCTGCTCGCTAGTCTGCATCGCTACCTTGACGGCGACAGCCGTGCTGCCGCAATGACGAAAGCCATCGGGCTGATGGAAGCGATCGGCCGGGAATCGAAATCGCCACAGGATCTCTTTGCTCTTTGCCGGCTGTACAAAGCGGCCAACCGCACGGACGACGCCGTGGCGCAACTGCGCGACCTGCTGAAGAGCGACCCCAGCAACATTGATTACCTCCTCGCCGGGCTCGATGTGCTTGTCGAGGCGAAGCAGTACGATACCGCAGCCGGGTTTGCCGAGCGGTTGCTGAGCCTCGCTGGTGAGGAGTATCGCGTGGTGGCGAAGGTCGCTCGTTTTGAAGCCCTCCGCGGCGACGATGCGAAAGCACTCGCATTGGCTGAGGGTTATTTCCGCACGGCCGATCCGCTGGCGGGCGACGTCCCCGCGAAGACTGCCCGCACCGCCGAACTGCTCGACGAACTCGATCACATCGCACCGGGGCAGTACGCCGACGCCGCAGTAGCGAAGTACGAAGCGCTGCTACCGGGGCGTGCGGAATCGCTGATCAAGATCAGTGCGCTGCTGGCGGGTTCGGGTCGCTCGGAGATGGCGTTTGCGAAGATCGAGAAGCTCGGCCGCGGGCTGCCCGCACGAGTGGTTGCCGCCGCGGCAGTGACGG
>JBGSSZ010000075.1:0-2151 GCA_041736785.1 Limnoglobus sp. | reverse complement strand
GGTGGTGCCGTCGGGATCGCCCCCGCGCCGAGCCGCTTCTGCAGATCTTCGCTCGGAATCCCGAGCAACACGCACAGCCGATTCGCTGTCTGGCGAATCTGGATCTCAAGCTGCGGCACCTGCGATTGTGTCGTGCTCAGGTTGCTCTGGGCTTGATCCACGTCAAGCTCCGACACCTGCCCGCCCTGAAACTGTGCCTGCGTGATCGCGAGCGTGGTCTTCTGCAGTTCCACGTTCTGCTTCGTGTATTCGAGTTGCTGTTCGAGCGTGCGCAGGTTGGTGTAGTTCCCGGCCACGTCGCCGAGGAGCGTGACGAGCACGTCGTCGTAGTTGAAGACCGACGCGTTCAGGTTTGCATCCGCGGCTTCGATAGCCCGGCGGAACTTGCCCCAGAAATCAATCTCCCACTGCAGATTGAACCCGAGCGCCCAGGTGCCGAAGAATCGCTGCGGCGTCGCGAAGCGATTGGCGACGTTCACACTCACGCCCGACTGCGTGAAGCCGCCTTCGGCAAACTGCGACTGCGGGAAGAGTTCGCCCTTGGCGATTCCCAGTTCGGCCCGCGCGGTGAGGATGCGGAAGCCGGCTTCGCGCAGGCTGAGGTTCTGACGGTAGGCGTCGTCGATCAGTCCGTTCAGCACGGGGTCGTTGAAGACCGTCCACCAGTGACTGATGTCGTCGGAGTCTTTGCGGAGGCGGGTGTCGGTGCTGTCGATCCATTCATTTGCGACGGCAGCGGGGGGCGTGGCATAATTCGGGCCGACTTTCCAGCCGTTCTGCCGGAATTGCTCCCAGGGCGTGCAGCCGCCGGCGAAGACCGCCATCGCGCCGAAGGCCATGAGTTTACGCCGCATGTCGAAGCCCTATGACAGACTTCAGATTTATCGGCACGATCCGCGTCGCCGCTACAATCATTTTTTCCGTCAAAGGCGTCAATGTTTTCCCAGCTTACCAGCGCGGTGCTTCTTCTGTTCCTCGCGGCGGGGCTAGCCCGCGCGGACGGAGGCACGGTACGGCTTTCGCAAACTGTCGGTGCATGGACCATCACGGTCTTCACATCGCCGACGCCACCGCGAGCCGGGCTGATCGATGTGAGCGTGATGGTGCAGGACGTCACGGGGCAGACACACACGAATCTCCCCGTGCGCGTCAGCGGAGTTCACGGCGATCGCCGTGTCTTCCAGATCGCCACGGTGGATGCTGCGACCAACAAGCTGCTGCTCGCGGCACTGATCGATTTTCAGGAAGCGGGCGATTGGCAGATGCGAGTGGAGGTGCAGGATGTGGCGGTGAGCTTCCCGCTCGTGCTGGCCGAACCGCGACCGGCGTGGTGGCCGCTGCTGCCGTGGATCGGCTGGCCGCTGCTCGCCGTGGTGCTCTATCTCGTGCATCGGCGACTGGTGCAGCGACGGGCGGCGAAAATCCGAACTGAAAAACCAATCACTGGACCGGGTCTGTAATAATATCGAGTCGTCTTCAACGAAACGTGCCATGGCCCGCGAAAAGATCCTCGGCTCCGACGCACCCGATCCCGATCGGCAGCGGGACGCTGCGCTGCGGCCCAAGCTGCTCCGCGAAGTCATCGGGCAGGTGTCGGTCCGCGAGCGATTGCAGATCGCGGTCAACGCTGCCCGCAAGCTGAACGAGCCGCTCGGCCATATCCTCTTCGATGGCCCGCCGGGACTGGGGAAGACGACCTTCGCCCACGTGCTGCCCAACGAACTGAGCACATCGCTTCAGATCACCAGCGGCCCGGCTCTCAGCAAACCCGCGGACATGCTGCCGTTCCTCACCAACCTCGAAGAAGGCAGCATCCTCTTCATCGATGAAATTCACCGCATGCCGCGCATCGTCGAAGAATTCATCTACCCGGCCATGGAAGACTTCCGCATCGACATCGTGCTGGGTGAAGGCATGAGTGCCCGCACCATCAGCATGACCCTCAAGCACTTCACCCTGATCGGTGCGACCACCCGCAGCGGCATGCTCTCCTCGCCGATGCGCGACCGCTTCAAGATGCAGGAGCACCTCGACTACTACACAGTGGAAGAACTGACGCGGATCGTGATGGTGAATTCGCGGAAGCTGAATCTGGATATCGAGCCGGCAGCGTGCGAGGAACTGGCCCAGCGCAGCCGCGGCACGCCGCGG
>JBGSSZ010000071.1:0-7385 GCA_041736785.1 Limnoglobus sp. | reverse complement strand
ATCCATCAGATAGCTCTTCACGAGTTGCAGCAGGTTCAGGCTCTCGCGCATCTGGGCCATGCGGGCTTCGCTGCGGCGGGCGGCAATGCGGCCTTCGCGGGCAAACATCGCCGCGTATTGACCCAGCACGAGCCACACCAGCAATCCCGCCACAACAAAAACGACTGTCAGTCCGGGGTTCGCCACGAAGAGCGTCGCCAGCAGCAAGCCCATGGTCAGCGGTGCGTTGATGCAGGGCCGCAGCCAGGCGCGGACGCCGTCCTGGATGGTCTCGACTTTGGAAGTGAAGAGATCCGCGGCCTCGCGGGCTGTGGCCGGGCGGATCGCAAGAATGCCGAGGCGGGTCGAGTGGGCGTAGAGTGTCCGCCGCAGTCGGGTGCCGACTTCCAGCGAGGCTTCCGCGGCACAGTACTCCGCCGCGAGCATGAAGAGGCAATGCATCAGCAGGATGACAATTGCCGCAACAAACAGACCTGTGAGGTAGTTGGTGTTGGCGGACTGAATGGAGTCGGGTCGCCAGGTCCAGGGCAGAGCCTTGGCGACGGCGGAGAGGATTCGCGTGCCGATGTGTGTGCGTTCGCGAGCCACGAGCGAGAGCAGCCCCAGCCGATTGCCAGTTGGAGTGGCGACGCCCGCGTCGGGCACTCGCAGATATGCCTCCGCGGCGTCCGGGCCGACACCCTGCAGGAGTTTGGCATAGACGGCCGCGTGCCAGCGAGCCGGCCAGTTTTCCGAGGCGTCCGGTTGCAACCGAGGCAGCACCTCACGCACCGCGTCGCTGGCCCCGAGCCCGCCATCCCACTCGGTGCGGAACGCTTCCTGCCGCGACTGCGTCAGCGAACCATACGACGGCACGACACCTTTCCAGATCAGGTGATCGATCGCGAGATAGATGATCGGTAGCAGCAGCACGAAGAGCAGCGCGCACGCCAGTGAGGCGAGAATGGCTCCCCACTTGGCACGCGGGACCGCGTCCATGTACGAGCGGGCCGTTCGAAATGGCTTCGGGTCCACGGTCGTCCCTCAGCGAGATGATGAGACTACGCTAGCAGATACCAAGCTGATGACGAAGGGTGTTTCGGTGATCTGCCGATGGGAACAACAGGCTGAACCGTCATAAGCAGTTCAGCCTGACCACTCTAACAGTGTTGTCTACGCCAGATCGCGATTCTCGAAGAGCAGCAACCCGACCAATAGGGAGACCACCGTGTAAATAAGCGCATAGCCCAGCACGGTGATGACGTACGACCAGAATTGCCAGAGATCGAGCGGCAGTTCGCGCACTGTGGCGGTGTTCATCTGAAAGAACTCGAGAGCCGGCAGCAGCGTGTCGAAGAGTTGCCCCATGAAGCGGACCAGGGCGATCTCGGTGCGGCCTTCGGGGTTGCGGTCCGTCGCTTTCACCACTACCGGAGCCAAGTGGCCGAGGAAGTAGACCACGAGCGTGATCAGCACGTTGACGACGAACGCCAGCCGCGTGGCCAGTGCCGTGGCGATGGCGACGAGGATCATCACCTGTCCGAATCCGAGGGCCACGCCGGTGAAGTGTGCGATGGTATCGCCGACCCAGTTGGCGATCCCCTCCGCGAAGACCGACGCCTGCGAGTTTTGGAACGGCCACACAATCCACGGGCCAACGGTGGCTTTCGACTGCAGGGCCAGTGAGTCGGTCGGTGGGTTGATCGGATCCTGCACCGCGTTGATCAGCAATGTCCAGTTCAGCACCCAGGCGAGAATCAGGGCCATCGAGAACGACGCGAGCAGAATGCCCAGATACTTGCCCAGCAAAAACGATCGGCGATTGATCGGCTTGCTCATCACTGTGATGGCGGTGCGGCCTTCGATCTCCTCGCTGATGCTCAGGCTCGCAGCCAGCACGCCGAACAGGGCCGACGCCAGCATGACGATGTCGAACCCGATCATCTTCATCATCTTGTAGTCGTCGCCGAAGGTGTAGTAGGGGATAAAGATGGAGATGCCCATGATGCAGGCGGCGCCGCCGGTGATTAGCCAGAACATCGGTTGCCGCCAGCCTTCACGGTACGCAGCCAGAGCCACGGCACCGGTCTTGGGCGCGATCAGGATCAGCAGCAGCGGGGCGAGGATGAAAAAGTCGATCAGCATCTGGATGTGCAGCGTGGCGGCATACCAGCGGCCGTAATTGCGGAGCCCGTCGCTTTCGCCAAAGTAACCGATGAAAATGGTGAACGCAATGCCACCGCCGATGAAAATGAGCAGCGCGTAGCCGAGCGTGGTGGGGTCTTTCATCCCCTTGCGAAAGGCTTTGCCGTCGAGAGCCCAGAGCCAGGGCAGTGCGGCGACGCACTGCACCAGCGAGAGCAGGAGGCCGGCCAGCAGCAGGCGCGAGTCGGTCAGGTTCGACAGCATAGTCTCTCAACCGCGGTGAGATGGCAGCCGTTGTTATAAGCGCGGTACGCCGGATGGCGACTGCCGGTTCGCTGCCAATTCCTGGAGAAGGTCAGAATTCAGCACCTCTTCGATTTCCGCCAGCACCCGGGCGGCGGTCATGCCGTCGTAGACGCGATGGTCGAAGTGCAATCGCACGTCGAGCCGATATTCGCTGTCGAACGGTCCGTAGTTCAAAATGCTGGCCACCGGGGCGATCAGATTGAGAGCGGTGGCGCCGGTGCTGGCCGTGATACTGATCCCGAAGGTGCCGAAGTTGTGCGCCCGAACGCGACCGGAGAAATTGTCCGCGTACCACCACACCAGGCGTCGCATCCACCACGGCAGCCCGGAAAACCAGATCACCTTGCGGAAGTCGGAGATGGACTCGACCGGCTCGGTCTTCCAGCGATTCAGGCGCTGCTGCAGATCGCTCAGCGACTGGTTGGCGGGATCGTGGATGAGCCCGAAGAAGACCGCGGGCTCGCCCTCGTATTCGCGCTCGAGGGCCATGCTGCCGCAGGATTGCTCGCATTCATAGAGGTGTGGCCAGGGCCAGTTCATCGCGGCCCGACGCAGTTCGGGCCTCTGCGTCGCGACGAGCGCAAACGCCTTCGCGAAGAGCAGAGACCAGGGCACCGGTGACAGGGCCCGTTCCGCAGCGACTGCCGCGAGCGCCATCCGGCGCTCAAAGGTGATAATCGGACGACCGCGGCTGACCCGCATCAGATCACCGACCCAGCGCCGCGGCAGCGACAACCCCGTCCGATGTCCTTTCACTCTTGCCATGTCTCTGTTTTATCGCATTGATCGCATTGATCGAGAGGAGACCTCCCTCGCGCTCGGGCCTCGCAACATATAATATCGCGACTGTGTTCTCATCGGATTCGTACCATGCCCACCACACCCGACAGCACCCTTGCTCTCAAAGCTGCTCTCGACGTTTCTCCGACCAATATCCCCCTGCGGCTGCTGCTCGCCGACACGCTGCTGGTGCTGGACCGCATCGACGATGCAGAGAAAGCCCTGAAGGACGGCGTGAGCCGTACACCCAACGACCCGCGTCTGAGCATCGGGCTGGCGAAAGTCTTTCTCAAGCAGGGTAAATACGCCGCGGGTGTGATGGCGTGCGAGGGAGCACTCGTGCGGGAAGACGCTCCCGCCGAAGGGCACCTCGTGTTCAGCAAGCTCCTGCTCCGCAGTGGCGAGACCGAGCGCGCGGCCGAAGCCTATCGCCGCGCCGTCGATCTGGATGGCAGCCTCGCGGAGGACGAACTTGCCGGGCAACTCGCGACGCACCTGAAGCCGAACTACGAGGACATACCCTACGGCGACGACGACTTCGATGACTTCGACGACTTCGACGGCCGCATCCCGGTGTCGCAGTTCGATCAGAGCGGCGAAAGCCCGGCCGAGATCGAGCGGCCCAAAATCAATTTCAGTGACGTCGGCGGCATGGAGGCGGTGAAAGAGGAGATCCGCCTCAAGATCATTTATCCGCTCGCGCATGCCGACCTCTACAAAGCCTACGGCAAAGCCATCGGCGGCGGGCTGCTGCTCTACGGTCCGCCCGGCTGCGGGAAGACGCATCTGGCCCGAGCCACTGCGGGCGAAGTCAAAGCGGGATTCATTGTCGTCGGCCTGCACGACGTGCTCAACATGTGGGTCGGCAACAGCGAGAAGCATCTGAACAAGCTGTTTGAGCAGGCGAGGCGGAACGCTCCGTGTGTGCTGTTTTTCGATGAAGTGGATGCTCTCGCCGCGAGCCGGGCGGATTTCCGCCACACGAATGCCCGGACCGTGATCAATCAATTCCTGAGTGAACTCGACGGCATGACCGCGTCGAACGATGGCGTGTTGGTGCTGGCCGCGACCAACGCACCGTGGCACATGGACAGCGCTTTTCGACGACCGGGCCGCTTCGATCGCATTTCGTTTGTGCCCCCGCCCGACGCGCCAGGTCGGGCCGCGATCCTCCAGCTTCACGTCGGTAGCAAGCCCGCGGGCAACATTGATTTCGCCCAAGTCGCGAAGGCGACCGCCGATCACAGCGGCGCGGACCTCAAGAGCGTGGTGGATCGGGCTGTGGAAGCCAAGCTGCAGGACGCGATGAAGACCGGCGTGCCGAAGCCACTGGAAACGAAAGACCTCCTCGCCGCGGCCAAGACCGTGAAGCCCAGCACACGCGAGTGGTTTTCCGATGCGAGGAACTACGCCCTCTACGCCAACGACGGCGGACAGTACGATGACTTGGCGACTTATTTGAAGATGAAGTGATTCAGTCCCATGCGTCACTCCATCGTTTACATGACTGAACGAGCCCATCTCGAGTATCTCGAATGGATCCAGACGACACCCACCGTGCCGGGAAATCGAAGGTCAAAGGAATTCTTCGCAAATCAGTATCTTGCGAGTTTGATGGAGAGGATTGCATCCAGCAGAGATTGGGATGATTTTGCCAGGCGGGTCGATGAGCCCAGATTGCCCGAACGCTGGCTGACACGTGAGGATCACAACGGCCGCTTTGTGTTGGAGGTCAGTCGACCTCCGAAGTGGCAATTTTGGCGCTTACCTCGTGTCGGGATCGCTCTTTTTGTCCCTCCCCGAGCCTGACACGTCGCTGAATGTCTTCGAGACTCAGGAATGGCCCTTTCATGGCTTGTTCGCAAGCGCGGACTTCATCAGTGGAGAGGACCACACTTTCGCGATCTCGCTCCTGGATCATCATGCGGAGTGCTTCATTAATCGTGGTTCGCTCCACATCCGACAGCGAAATTGAACCGTTCGGCCGCTGAAAGGTTGTGGCACCAATCGTGATGATCGGATGTTCGGGATCTTCTAGGTAGATGGCCTGATTGATGGCGTCGAGGACGCTGAAACGCTCATCCGGCGTCAGTTTTCGCACCGCTTCGATCACTTCAGTCGCGGTCATGTGTGCCTCTCCGATCACTCGGCGCATCTTAGCAGCGATCTGTGGCACTGTGAAGTGCCTTCGACTTCGGGGGTCGGTGTCGCATTTCACTTCACTGTCGGAGCAGCTGTCAGGCAGTTAAATCAGGCAGCTTTCGCAGAACAGTGAAAATTGTCGCGTTAGACACAACCGGAATAATTGAAGCGACCAGTGTATCCCGGTCGAATCAAGGGACGTGGAAACATTCGGACTCCCGGCGTTGCCCGATCAGGCCGGGAATGAGGATTCGGCAGGCGTGGTGGTTGCGTTGCCTGAAGTGCGTTCTAGGGTTGACCGTTGACCCGGAGCGGATGAGGGGATCACCGCACGCCGGATTCGAACACCGTCACGCAGTAGCCGTGACCATTGTTGGCATTCGTGCTGACAGTGCTGCTGTTTTTCCGATTTTTCGTCTGCCGCATCGGGGCCGGCAGACACGCGACGACCGGGCCGATGCTCACCCCCTCGAGCGGCCCGCGGCGAGCTTCGCCGAACACCGTCGCGTCCTCCGCACCGGCTAATACGAGGGGGTACGGATCATGAAACAGAAAAATCTGATCCTGATGGTGGTTGCTGTGGGGTGCGGGCTCTTGGCCGCGTTCCTCACCAGTCAGATGAGCGCGAAGCCCGCGGCCGCGCCGCAGACTGTCGAAGTCCTGGTCGTGGCCAAAGAGCTACCGCCGGGGACCAAGTTCACCGTGGATTCGATCAAGGATCAGTTCAAGAAGAAAAACATCAGCCCGGATGTGATTCCGGAAAAGGCCGTGGTCACCGAGGATCTCCTCGTCGACAAGGTGCTGAACAAGACGCTCCGTGTAGACGACTTCCTGCGGGAGTCGGATCTGGGGAACTACACTCCGCTCGATCCGCCCGAAGGCAAGCACATCGTCACGATTCGCCTGTCGGTGGACAAGATGACCCCGTTCATTCATCCGACCAGCAAGGTGGATATGATGGCCACCCGCATCACGGAAGGTAACAAAGGCCGCGCGACGATCCTGATCCCGAACGTGCTGGTGATGGCAGTGGACGAGAAGGTGAATTTGCCTGGGGGTGGGCCAGAAGGGAATCTCGCGATCCAGCTGGTCAGCGTAGCGGTAAGCCGCGAGGAAGCGGTCGCGATTCGGCTGGCCGAGGCGACCCAGGCCAAGCTGAGCTTCATTCTTCGCAGCACACAAGGGACCCAGGCGGCCAATGAGGAGTTCGATTTGGCCAAGGCGTTGGCGTGGATCAACGATGAGGGTGAAGGGGAACTCAAGCCCGAGACGCCGGAGACGCCTGAAGCCAAGCCCGAGACGACCAAGATCACGGTTCCGCTGAAGGATCTGCCCGCGGGCACGGAACTGACCAGCGATGTGCTGGAAAAGAACTTCAAGGAAGTGAACTGGCACGGCGCCGCCCCGTCGAGCGCGATCACGAACATCAAAGCTCATGCCGGTCATTTCCTGCTGAAGGATGTGGCAGCGGAGCAGTTTGTTCCAAAGAGCTATGTCGCCGAGAAGTTGCCTCAGGTGGCGGAAGCCCCGAAGGGAAAGGCGGGCGAGGGTTCGGCTCCGCAGATCAAGCCCGATCTGCCGCCGCCGGTGGTCGTCGAAAAGCTCGAGACCTTCGACCGCAGCTACACCACGATCAAGGGAACGCAGGTGTACCGCTATGAGATTCAGAAAGACGGCAAGCTCCGGATTCTCGGAGAAGTGACGGCGGAAGGCAACTTGGTGCCCATGGCCAACGCGCCGAAGAAGGATGAGCCGAAGAGCGACGACGACGCCGCTCCCGGCAAGAAAACGATCTGAGCCCAGGTCCGCGGCATGGATTGCGGCGGACAGTGACCGGAACCAAACCCCCACCGGGCCGATCGGTGGGCCGGAACGACCGAAGTGATAGCGGGTGCGGCCACCCGCTGACTTAACCGTGAGGAAAGGTGAAAGGATGCACCCTATGACCACTGCGAAACGACTGCTGCTCGGTGCCGCGCTCGCCGCGTTCGCCCCGGTGTTCAGCGGCTCCGCATCGGCCCAGCCGCTGCAGC
>JBGSSZ010000040.1:0-17146 GCA_041736785.1 Limnoglobus sp. | reverse complement strand
GATCAAGCCGCGACACGCAGCTTTCGCACTTGTCCAGATGCTCCGACACCTCGTCCAGCACCGACGCGGCGACTTGACCGCTGTGATACGCGGCGAGCAGATGATCCCCAGGGCAGGCAAGTCGTGTCATGGCTCATCTATACAAACGCAAGTCACTCACGCGAATTCGACCGCGTCGCCCAATTCCTCGCGCAGCCGGCTCAGCACGCGGGCCCGGGCCTGATAGACCGCGCCCGTACTCAGTCCCAGTTCCGCCGCCACCTCGCGGGCCGGCTTGCCTTCGATCATCACACCTTGAAAGGCCGCCCAGGTCGCGTCGTTGAAGTCCACGCGGATCAGATCGAACGCCCGATGCATCAGGCTGTGCTTCCGCTCCCCGCTGACCGACTGTTCGTCCGGCTCCGGTTCCGCGAGATCCTGCCACTGAGCCTGCGCGCTGCTCCCGCCCGACGCGACCGGCGGCGATTTCCGCGCTGCATCGCGCATCTTGTTCCGTGCAATCGTCCACAGCCATCCGCGAAATGAACCCGCCTGTTCGCGTTCGAAGCGATCGAGGGCCTTGTGCACCGCCAGAAACGTCTCCTGCAGCAGGTCAGCGGACGTGTGGCTGTCGAACCCCGACTGACGGCACCAGTGAAAGACGAGCGGGCTGTACAGCTGCACGAGCTTGCGCCAGGCGTCGCTGTCCTGCTGCCGAGCCCGGCCCAGCATACTGGGCGAGGTCAACCCGTACGACGAAGTGGAATCGCTCATGCTGCGATTATCGTACACGGAATAGCGTGGTGCAGTGAGACCCAAGCCCACCCGTGGCTACGGGTGGGCTTTCGACCGCAATCAGAGCGTCACACCGAAGCGGCTGCCGAACTGGGCGAAGTCTGTCGACCCATCGATGGTGCCATCGTTGTTGAAGTCGAATGGATTGCCCGGCGCGGTCGTGCCGAAGACGGCTCCGAACGCAGCGAAGTCGTTGGGTCCATCGACAGTGCCGTCGCCGTTGATGTCGCCGAAGAGGCGGCGGAGATCGGTGCCGTTGAGCGGACTGGTGAAGCTCAACAGCGGGATCGCCAGTTGCCAGCGTCCGTCGGACAGGGAGCCGAATTCCACGCCGGCATTGGTGATGTTCTGGAAGGTCAGCGTGAGGCTGGAGACAAGGCCGGTGGCCGGTGCGATCACGAGCCCGTTGGACGTATTCACCACGGGGCCACCGGTGACGTCGGTGCGGGTGAACGTCACGGCTCCGACGGACTGGAAGAGCGAAGCATCCACCATGCTGGTGAAGTTGACGACCACTTGGGTCAGCCGCGAGCGCTGTACCGCGTTGTCGTTGACGACGAACCCCGACACTGCGGCTGCGGGCTGCACTTCGACGGAGCCGATGTCGGTCTGGTTGAAGCTGCGCGAATTGCCGTTCTGATCGACGTCGGGCGACAGTGGTGTGGGATTGGCTCCGGCGTCGAGGAGCACGCCACCGGGCAGGTGGGTCTGGGTGGTGCCGCCGAGGTTGAACGCCAGCGGCCCGAGCACGAGCGGCGTGCCGAGCGGAATGTTGTTCTTGCCCACGCCGCTGTAGTCGTTGAGCGAGCCGTTCGGATCGGTGCCGACGGCGCTGAAGCTGGCGTCAGCCTCCGAGAATCCCCAGTTGATGTCGGGGAGGGCACCGACGTCGATGTTCTCGGCGAGGATGGAACTGGTGATGGTGATGAGATTCGTGCCGGTGATGCGTGAGATGCCGCCGCCCACGCCTGTTGTGGCCACGTTGGCGGTGATGGTGCTGTTGGTGATGACCGGCGTGCCGACGGTGGCGACGAAGGCGAGTCCGCCGCCGGAGAGTGCCGTGTGCGTGTTGCCGGAGATGGTGGAGTTGGAGATCTTGAACCCGGCGGCTGCGATGGTGCCAAAGAAGTAGATGCCCCCGCCGCCGTTGTTGAATCCACCGACTCCGCCGCTCGCGGTGTTGCCGGAGACGGTGCTGCGGGTCATGTTGAGGCTTCCGCCGCTGAGGAAGTAGATACCGCCGCCATCGCTGCCGGCACTGTTGCCCGAGAGGGTCGAGTTGGTGATGGTGAGGTTCGCAGCGGAGCCGACGTTGATGGCACCGCCATCCTCCGTCACGGTGTTGTTTGCGAGTGTGCTATTCGTGAGGACCAGCGTAGCCGCGGCGGCACCAAGGCTGATTGCGCCGCCTTCGTTAGCTGTGTTGTTCTGAATCACGAGGTTGGTGAGCGTAAGGGCTTCGTCGAAGGTGTTGATACCGCCGCCGTTCCCAGTGGTGCTGCCGTTCGCCAGCGTGAGGCCGGTGATGGTGATGGACGAGCCGGCCGGTGCCGGGGTCGTGTCGAAGATGCGGAACGCACCGGCACCGCTGACTGTGGCGAAATTCGCGCCGGGGCCGGTGATGATCACACCATCGGTGATGCCCGGCAAAGCGCTGGCCAATGTGATCGTCTTCATCGACGTGTTGAAGAACGTCGGGTCGAAGAGGATGGTATCGATGCTGTTCAGCCCGGCGTTGGTTCTCGTGATCGCATCGCGCAGCGATCCTGTGCCGGAATCATTGGCGTTGGTCACGAGCACCGTGCCGAGGACGCCGACGTTGAAGGTGGCGATCGTGCCGGGGAGCACGGCGATGTTCGACGTCGACTTCACCTCGTTGGCCTGGAGCGTGACGGTGTAGTTGCCGTTGTCGTGGAAGTCCCAGCTTCCGCCGGGCGGCGTGATCTGATAGGTCGCGATTCGCGGTGAGCCGTTGGTGTTGATGTCGACGCCGACGAAGGTCGCGGTCTGGTTGAAGGAATTCGGCCCGGTGACGACGATGTCGCCGGTGCCAAGCGTGCTCACATTGATGGCTGTGTCGTCGGCGTAGACAATCGAAAACTTGTACGGATTGGTGGCCGGGCTGTCAGTCGTGACATCGGGCACGCTGCCCGGTGTGGCGACGGGCTGGCCGGGAATGCGCTCGTACGCGCCGATGTCCGGGAAGCCGGTGGGCACTTCGCGGGCGAACCCAGTGCCGCGATTATCCGTGGTCAGCAAGGCGGGATTGCTGCCGACGTCGATGGCGGGACTGCCGACGAGCAGTGCGATTGTCTGCGGGGCCCCCGCGGCGGCACCGTTGCTCTTGAGTGTGGTGTCGAGCTTCAGATCGGTGCCGTAAGCGAGGTTCTTGTTGATGCCGTCCGGCGGGGCGTGCGTGAAGCCCTTGTTGGTGCCGATGGCGGTAAAGGTCATGTTCAGCGTGGTGTTGGCGACGATCGAGAGATCGTTGAACTGGCCTCCGGTGGGCTGCACGTTGCCGGAGACGATGGTGCTGACGAGGTTGAGGTTGTTGGGCCCGCTGCTGCTTCCGTTGGCGAGGATGCCGCCGCCGCCGTTGCCGATGGTGCTGCTGCCGCTGTTGGCAGTGTTGCCGGTGATTGTGCAGTTGGTGACGTTGATGTCGAGTGTGGGATTTGGGTAGACGCCGCCGACGCTCTGGAAGGCGAGCGCACCGCCGGACGTGGCTGCGACGTTGCCGGTGAACGTGCTGTTGCGGATGTCGAGGAGAGACATCTGGCCGAAGATGTAGAATCCGCCGCCGCGACTGACGGACGAAACGTTGCCGCTGACCGTGCAGTTGAGCACGTTGAGCGACCCGCTGCCGTAGAGGCCATAGATGAGTAGTGCGCCGCCGAGGCGGGAATTGTTACCACTGAGCGTGCTGTTCTGGAAGTCGAGCGTGGCGGCGGTCAGCGAGTAGATGGCTCCGCCGCCTTCGAAGGAGACGGTCGAGTTTGCGAGATTGCCGCTGAGCGTGGAATTGCGGAGGTTGAGCGTGCCGACATCGCTGATGTTGATCGCGCCGCCGACACGGGCTGTGCAGCCGGAGATGGTGGTGTTGCTGACGGTGACGTTCTCATCCCCCATCGTGATGCCGCCGCCGAAATCGAGCGTGTTGCTGGGGGCCACACCCTTGGTGATGTTGAGTTTTTCGAAGGTGATCGGCGTACCCGCGGGTGCGGCGGTCGTGTCGAAAATGTGGACGAGCCCGCCGCCGCTGACAGTGACGATATTGGTGCCGCCACTCTGCAGGCCGATGATGTCCACCGGCACGCCAATGCTCGGCAGCGGTGTGCCGAGTGTGATTGTCTTGGCACTGCTGAAGAAGCCCGCATTGAAGGAAATGTCGTTGGCAGGATCAAAGGATGCGTTGACGATGTCGATGGCGGCGCGGAGCGAGCCGTTGCCGCTGTCGCCGTCGTTCGTCACGATCACCGACGCGGGCACGACGCGATCTTCGAGGTTCGTCAGTGCCAGCCGGGCTCGGGTGGAAAATCCGCGGGGTGCGGCGTCGTGGCCAACGCGGGCGTCCTTCGAGTCGAACCAGGCATGGACGCGGCCAAAGAGTCGCGGACTGAGAGTGGTCATGGCGTTTCGTGCTCCGGATGTGTGTACAGGGGATTTGAATTGGCGATGCACTGTCAATGATCATATTGCTGCAGCAATCCTTGGGGTGTAACTTCCCATTTCGGCATCCTGCCGAAGCATGGTTCCCGATTCACGACCTCTGGATCGACCTGAGTCGTGGCCGCGAGGATGCTCGCGATCCGCGAGGTGTCACAGCGTGACTCCGAATCGTGAGCCGAACTGGGCGAAGTCGTTGGGGCCGTCGATCGTGCCGTCGGCATTAAAATCGAAGGGGTTGCCGACCGCGGTGGTACCGAAGACGGTTCCGAATCCTGCGAAGTCGTTGGGACCGTCCACGGTGCCGTCGCCGTTGATGTCGCCGAACAGGCGGCGGAGGTTCGGGTTATTGAGTGTGCTGGAGTAATTGGCGGGGGGAATGGTCAACTGCCAGCGACCATCGGCAAGCGAGCCGAACTCAACACCTGGCGAGGCTGGATTGCCGTTGTCGTCAAAGGTGAGTTGCAGCACGCTGACCATTCCGGAATTGGGCGAGACGATAATGCGGCCCATCGGCAATCCGGGCGCAACGCCCGACTGCACCACCACGGGCGATCCGCCGAGCGTGCGCGTCAGCGTGACCGCGCCGAGGCTTTGGAAGTCAGCTGCATTGACCGGCACGAGGAACGAGACCGCAATGGTCGTCAGCCGCGAACGCTGCACCTCTCCCATGTTGACCGTGATAAAGTCCACCGTGCTGGGCGGTGCTGGGTTTACGATGATGTCTTTGTTCACGGCCAGATTGCTGGTCGGCAATGCGAGATTGGCGTCGTTGCCCGCGGCATCCTGCAACGTCGCACTGCCAGCCAGCGCGAGGTTCGTCACGTTCAGGTCCGGGCTCGTCTGCCCCAGTCCCACCACATAACTGGCACTCGCACTGGTGCCGCTGAACGGAGTGATGTTCACCGTCGCCCCGGTGTCGAGCGTGACGATCAGGTTCCCCCCGGCGAGCGTGACCGGCTCGCTGAAGTTGATGGTGATGTCGATGCTCTGGCCGGTGCTGTAGGTACCGTTGGGCGAGGTGCTGGTGATCGTGCTGACCGTCGGCACCGTAAAATCCGCTGTGAGAGCGATGAGTTCGTCGCTGAAGTAGGGAACGATCCCGGAGAAATAGAGCACGTCGCCGACCGGAGCGAGGGCCTGCGGCTGAGCGCCGCCGGGGCCGGGGAAGATATCAGCGACGAGCGTGGTGCCGCTGCTGGTGCCATCGCTGGTCCAGAGTTCGAGACCGGTGGTGCCGTCGTTGGCCTGGAAGAAGAGCCGTCCATTGACGTTGATGAGCCCGGTGGGGTTGGAGTCGCCAGCGAGCGGTCGGATATCGCGGACGAGTTCGGTGCCGGTGCTGGTGCCGTCGGACTTCCAGAGTTCGTAGCCGGTGGCGCCGTCGTTGGCGCGAAAGAAGAGCCGGCCGTCCACGTTGGTGAGGTAGCGTGGCCCGAACGTGCCAGCCCCAGGCAGTGGTCCGGGGCGGATGTCGCTCACGAGTACGGTGCCGTCGCTGGAGCCGTCGGATTTCCAGATCTCATAGCCACTGGTGCCATTGTTGGCGCGGAAGAAGAGCGTGCCGTCAACGTTGACCAGAGAGGTTGGCCCGGCTCCGCCGAGTGGCGGCTGCGGTCCGGGTCGGATGTCGCGGACGAGCACGGTGCCGGCACTTGTGCCATCGCTCTTCCAGAGTTCACCGCCGCTGGTGCCATTGTTGGCCTGGAAGTAGACGATGCCGTTCACACTGGTGAGTACGCTGGGATACGACGGAGATCCACCGGGTCGGATGTCGCGGATCAGTTCGGTACCGCTGCTGGTGCCGTCGGAACGCCAAAGCTCATTGCCAAAGCCGGGGGACGTTGCCTGGAAGAAGAGGACGCCGTTGTTGTTGACGAAGCCCTGGGGAAAGGAGCTTCCCGCCAGCGGGCTGATGTCGCGGACGAGTTCGGTGCCGCTGCTGGTGCCGTCGGAGCGCCAGAGCTCGAAGCCGTTTGTGCCGTCGTTGGCGAGGAAGTAAATGAAGCCGTTCATCTCGGTGAGAAGTTGCGCGTAGGAATTGCCCGACCCTGGGAAGATGTCGCGAACGATCGTGGTACCGCTGGCGGTGCCGTCGGAGCGCCAGAGTTCGAGCCCCTCAGCCGGGGTGCCGGCCTGGAAGAGGAGCACACCGTCGAGGTTGGTCAGGTACATCGGGTTCCCCGAGCCTGTGCCCGGGATGATATCGCGGACGAGCCGTGTGCCGGCGCTGTCGGTCACCCAGAGTTCGCGGCCCACGCCGGTCACGCCGGCACTGAAGAAGAGCTTGCCGCTGACGTTGGTCAGAGAGCGTGGTTGCCCGCCGCCTGTGCCGGGCGCGATGTCCTGTTCCAGCCGCAAGGGATCATTGTTCGGTTTGCTGGACCAGAGTTCCGATCCGTTGATGGCGTCGTTGGCACCGAAGAAAACGGTGTCGCCGACGTTTGTGAGCTGGAAGGGATAGGAGCCGAAGAGGCCGAGGCGGATGTCGCGCAGGAGTACGGTGCCGCTGCTGGTGCCGTTGCTGCGCCAGAGTTCGCGGCCGTTGACATCATCGCTGCCGGCGAAGTGCAGTGTACCGTTGACGTTGGTGAGCCAGGTGAGATCCGCGGAGCCGGCGCCCGCGTTGATGTCCGCGACGAGGATGGTGCCGCTGCTGCTGCCGTCCGAACTCCAGAGTGCCCGGTCATTGACGCCGTCGTTCGCTTCGAAAAAGAGGCGGCCGTTTACGTTGATCAGTTCCACGGGATCGGACGAATCCGCGCCGGGGAAGATGTCCTTGACCATCGCCGTGCCGCTCGAGGTGCCGTCGCTGGACCAGAGTTCGTTGCCGGGGCCGCCGATGCTCGCGGTGAAGAAGAGCCTGCCGCCGACGTTCGTGAAGTAATAGGGTGACGACGGCCCGGGCCCCGGTTGGAGATCGTAGAGCAGCGTGGTGCCGCTGCTGGTGCCGTCGCTGCGCCAGATCTCCAGGTTGGCGACGCCATCGTTGGCACTGAAATACAAGACGCCGTTGACGTTCACCATGTTCAGCGGATAGGAGCTGTCGGTGCCAGGGAAGATGTCGCGGACGAGCAGCGTGCCGCTCGAGGTGCCGTCGCTTTTCCAGAGTTCGTAGCCGGCCACGCCGTCGTTGGCGATGAAGAACACGGTGCCGTTGACATTCGTGAATTCGTATGGCGTGGAGCCGTACGGCCCCGGTTGGATGTCTTTGACGAGCACGGTGCCGCTGCTGCTGCCGTCCGAGCTCCAGAGTTCGAGCCCCACTCCGTCGGCTTCGGCCTGAAAAAAGAGGTTGCTGCCGACCGCGGTGAAATGATCGAGGCTCGGGGCACCGGGACCCGGCACGATGTCGCGAACCAGGACCGTGCCGGTCGACGTGCCATCGCTTTTCCAGAGTTCGAAGCCGCTGGTGCCGTCGTTGGCGCGGAAGAAGAGCGTGCCGTTCACATTGGTCAAATAACTGGGATTCGAAGCCGGTGTGCCGGGCCGGATGTCCTTGACGATGAACGTGCCGGCGGTCGTGCCGTCGGAGCGCCAAAGTTCCGTGCCGAGGCTGCTGCCATTGGCGCGGAAGTAGATGAGTCCGTTCATCTCGGTAATTTCGCCGATGATTCCGGCCGTGTTGATGTCTTCGACAATGGTGGTCAGTGTGCTCGGTACGATGCGGTCTTCGAGTCGGTGAACTGTGAGGGCGCGCATCGCAGGACTCCTCGAAATGAGCTGCCCCGTCTGCCCGGTGGCAGGCGTGTGACTGGCGGAGGACGATCGCCACTCCAGGCAGAGACGAGATTCACGGACGTGCGATCGACCAAAGTGACCTGCCGCAGTGTACCCGAGGCCAGGGAGCATTGCAACAGTCATGTCGGACGTACTCATGCAGAATTAACGCAGATCTGATTTTGAATCTGCGTGGATCTGCGGCGAGTCATTTCTGAGCATCCACCGATAGGCGCAGATCCGCATGTTGCGCGGACTCTGCGGCTGCGGTTTCTAGGATATGCTCATGCTCGACGCCATTGCTGACAAAGTCCGCCGCGAGATTCGGCTCACCGCTGATGACGGGCTCTGGCTTGACGCCCACGCGGACCTGTTCGCACTGGGTGAGCTCGCCAACCTCGTGCGCGAACGAAAAAACGGCAACCGCACCTACTACAACGTCAACCAGCACCTCAATCCCACCAACGTCTGCGTCTATCGCTGCACGTTCTGCTCGTTCCGCACGGATCTGAAAGCCGAGAACGCCTATGTGATGAGCGATGAACAGATTCTTCATCGCGCTCACGAAGCCACCCTGCAAGGGGCGACCGAGCTTCACATTGTCGGCGGACTGCACCATCAGTTGCCGTATGAGTGGTATCTGGGCATCATCGCCGGGATTCACGCGAAGTATCCGCAACTGCACCTCAAGGCGTGGACAGCGGTGGAGTGGGACTGGTTTGAGCGGCTGACCGGGCGTCCCACCAAAGACCTGCTCGCGGAGATGAAGAGCGTCGGCCTGGGCTCGCTGCCCGGCGGGGGGGCGGAGATCTTCCACGACGACATCCGCTCCAAAATCTGCGACTACAAAGCCGACGGCGAACAATGGCTGCGCGTTCACCGCGAATGGCACGAACTCGGCGGCAAGTCCAACGCCACCATGCTCTACGGCCACATCGAACAACCCGAGCACCGCATCGACCACCTTCTGCGACTGCGCGAACTCCAGGACCAGACCGGCGGATTCCAAACCTTCATCCCGCTGGCGTTCCACCCCGATCACAACCCGCTCGGCCTCAACATCACCAAGCCCAGCGGCCTCATGGACCTGCGCATGATGGCGATCTCGCGGCTGATGCTCGACAACTTCCCGCACATCAAGGCGTACTGGCAGATGCTCGGCATCCAGACGGCGCAGGTGGCACAGAGCTTCGGAGCCGACGACATCGACGGCACCGTGGTACACGAGACGATTTACCACGCGGCGGGGAGCGACTCACCGCAGGCGATGCAGGTGAGCGATCTGCGTCGTCTGATTGAGGAAGCCGGCCGCGTGCCGATGGAGCGCGACACGCTCTACAACGAGGTGATCCGGGCCACACCGGTCGAGCAGCGATTCGCGACGGGCCGGCGTCTGGAATTGGTGAATTGACCAGCCGACTGCACAACCGTTGCAATCGGCACAGTTTTGATCGGGCATTTCAGACCCGTGCCTATCGTTTCAATCGCGGTTCGACCTACTCTTGACTTCATGGCCCTTCCGCAGACCATTGCGAAAGTCTGCTTCGCGCCCAAGCGGGATGAGGATCGCTTCCTCCCCGAAGGGCCGCGACTCGTTCACGTCTTCGGTCGCGATGCGATCGTCTGGGTGAATATTGCCACGGCTCCCGGTGCGACCCGTGGTGACATTCATCTCGGTTTCCTCGACACCGGCGAGCGCCGCCGTTATGCCCTGCCCGCCAATCCCGGGTTCGTGCTGCCGTGCGAGATCCCGGACACCATCTTCGTTGGACTCGGCAAAGCGGTGGGGCTGCTGAATCTGGCCCGCGGTGTCTGGACGCCGCTCGGCCGCATTCCGGACACCAACCCGCGCACGATCATCAACGACGGCGAACTGCTTCCCGGCGGCCGCGGCGTCATCTTCGGCACCAAAGACGTTCAGTTCAAAGAACCCCTCGGCCACCTGTACCTGCTGACGCTGCCCGATCAGATCATCACACCGCTGGCGTCAGGCATGACCTGCTCCAACGGCAAAGTGCTGCTGCCGATGATGGACGATTTTCTGCTCTATGACATCGACACACCGCGGCGAGTTGTGGAGCGATACTACCTCGACATGACCGAACGCAAGCTGATCTCGAACGGCGTCGCTGTCGACCTGCGTCAGGAGGAGGGCTTGCCCGACGGGATGACCGACTGCGGCGAAGGCAGTGCCATCGTGGCGTTTTACAACCCCGACCGCGGCGGTGCCGGCCTCGCCCGCCGCTACCGGCTCGACACGGGGCGGCCCGTCGAAGAATGGATCCTGCCCGGCTCGCCGCGGGTCACCTGCCCGCTCCTCTTCGATGTCAAACAGAAGACCGTGGTGATCTTCACGACCGCCACGGAGGGCATGCCCAACGAGATGCTGAAACACTCACCCGCTGCCGGGAGTCTGTTCATGGCGGATACGAAAGTGAAAGCCTATCCCACCGCAGACGTCGTCCGGGTCTGATAGTTTGAACGCATCACGCCACGAGGAGACCCGTCATGATCCGCGGTTTGCATGCGATGTTTTATTCCTCGCAGCCCGACGCCACCCGGGCGTTCTTCCGCGACGTGCTCGGCTTCCCCGCTCACGACGTTGGCGACGGCTGGCTGATCTTCGACATGCCCGAAGCGGACCTGGGTTTCCACCCGGCCGAGGAACACGCGCCGAGCGGCACGCCGGCGGTTTCGTTCTACTGCGACGACCTTGCCAGCACGATGAAGGAACTGGAATCGAAGGGCGTGAAGTTCACCGAGCCGCCGCAGGATCATGGGTATGGTCTGGTGACGCACTTCCACGCACCGGGCAATTTCGCGGTGCAGCTCTATCAGCCGAAGTACGTCAAGCACTCCGCAGGCTGAAGCCTGCGGCTACCAATCCACTCCGGTCAGCCCTTCGCGGGCAAATCGCCGGCGAGGATTTTCGCGCTTGGCAGGCGGATGCCCCAGACGATACCGACGGCGCTCAACATGCGGATGACGGCGTAGGCCATGTCGAACTGCCAGCGGGTGAAGCCGTGGCGGGCGGAGGTCGGGGCTTTATGGTGGTTGTTGTGGAAGCCGTCGCCCATGGAGATGACGCCGAGGAGCCAGTTGTTGCGGCTGCCGTCGCCGGTGTCGTAGTGCTGCGGGCCGTAGAGGTGGCCAATGGAATTCACGGCGAACGTGATCTGGAAGATGACCACCGTGCTGAGGCAGTAACCCCAGATCAGGCCCGAGTCGCCGGCGATGAGGTAGCACGCCGCTGCGGCCAGCGCACCCGGGATCATCCACAACCGGTCGAGCCAGACAAGCTCGGGGTAGCGGGTGAGATCGCGGATGAGGGTGCTGTCGGGCTTCATCAGATCCTGCGTGAAGAGCCAGCCGACGTGCCCGTGCAGGAAGCCGCCGACGACGGGGGAGTGGACGTCCTGCTCGGTGTCGGAGTGCATGTGGTGGATGCGGTGGTGAATGACCCACCAGAGCGGTCCCTTCTGGAGAGCCGTGCAGCCGGCACAGGCGAGCAGAAACTGGAACCAGCGCGAGGTCTTGAACGAGTGGTGCGAGAAGTAGCGGTGGAAGCCGATGGTGATTCCGAAGCCGGTGATCCGCGTCATGACCACGAACAGGATGATGCCGGCCAGCGTGATCGGCACGTAGAAGAGCGCGATCAGCGAAAGATGCACAGCGATCAGCGGTGCCAGCGACAGTGCGATGCGCACCGCGCGATAGAGGGTGGCGCCGATGCGGGCTTGAGTCGGAGCGACCACCAAAGGTAATGACATATTGGGAACCAGGAGCCGCGAACGGCGTGTGACAGGAACAGCGCGTGAGGGAATAATAGGACAATCGAGGTGCATCACATCACGAATTTGAAAGAACGTTGCGGATACCGGGACAGATTAAAAAAAGCAGTTGCACGCCGAAAAACGCATATTCCGCCCAGATTGCCCAACTCATCTTCACTCATCAATGACTGATCCACGGATTCGATTGCATTTTCCCAACATCACGGTATAGCTCCGTCTCGAAACGCTTCTCCGATCGAGGGTCTGACATGATGCGACTGACATTGGGCATGCTGGCGTTAGTTCTCTTGACCCCGTTTGCGGCAGCGCAGACGAGTGCAATCACGCCCCAGGCGACGACGCCGCAGCCGCCGACGGCGCATCCGTGGTACGTCAAGCCCGAGCACGGCGCGTGGATGATCTGCGTCAAGAGCTACACCGACACGCCCGACGAAAAGAACGCCAAACTGTTCGCGGAGGCCCTCGCACAGGACATCCGCGAGCGCTACAAGGTGCCGGCGTATCTCTTCGAGCGCGGCGGCGTCGAACGGCAGAAGATGCTGGAAACCCACGCTCAGGAACTCGCCCGCCGCCGGGCTCAGCGTGCGGAGGAAGAAGCACAGTTCAACGCCGTCACGGCTCAGGCCAAAGCGGAAGCCGCCGCCAAGGGCATGGTGTTCATGGAGTCGAAGCCGAGCATCCGCGCTCCGCGGGTCGACATTCAGGAGCAATATGCCGTGCTCGTCGGCGGTTGGCCCGACATGGCCACCGCCCGCCGTGAGATGGAGAAGATCAAGCACTGGCAGGCCCCAGCGGACAAGAAGCTGATGGATGCTCAGTTCATCGTCCGCGACTCCGAAGGCGGCGACCGCCAGGGTGAAATCGCCTACGTCAATCCATTCCTCAATGGCATGGTCGTGCCCAATCCGGTCGCTCCGCGGCAGATCGACGCCGAGGGCGAAGAGGATACCAAGTTCGTGATCAAGATGAACGCCGACGAAGAATACAGCGTGCTGAAGATCAAGAAGAACTGGACCATCGCCGTGAAGCAGATCGCACCGCCGCACCACATGAAGGGCCGGGAGAAGGATTCATTCTTGACGCGGCTCTTCAATCCCAAGCCCGATGCCATGACCGCCGCTGGCGAACAGGCCCGCTCCATGGCAAAGTCGCTGCGCAGCCTGAAGCCCACGCAGCAGTGCCCGGTCGGTCCGTTCGAGGCCTATGTGCTGCACACTCGCTACGGCAGCCTGGTCTGCGTCGGTCAGTTCGACGGTCCCGAGGATCCGAATCTGCTCAAGACACAGCACGAGCTTGGCATGCTCAAGTTCAATGTGAACGTGCAGAATGGGGCCAAGTTGAACTTGGTGAACGAGCAGAACGTGCGACTCTTCGACCACCTCTACGCGATGAAAGTCCGCGACTGACCGCGGCTCAGGGGGCCTGTGTGATCAGGCCATCCCACGGGCTGCTGGCCGTGGCGTAGAGTCGTTTGGGGATGCGACCGGCGAGGTATGCCAGCCGCCCGGCTTCGCAGGCATAGCGCATGGCCGTCGCCATCCGCAGCGGGTCCTTGGCACTCGCGATCGCGGTGTTGAGCAGGACGCCGTCGACGCCGAGCTCCATGGCAAAACTCACATCGCTCGCGGTGCCCACGCCGGCATCCACAATCACCGGATAGTCGGGATCGCCGTCTTTCAGATACTCCATGCAGATGCGGATGTTGTTGGGGTTGAGGATGCCCTGCCCGCTGCCGATCGGGCTCCCGGCGGGCATCACGCTCGCCGCCCCGGCGTTCTTGAGCCGCTTCGCCAGCACCGGATCATCGCTCGTGTACACCAGCACCGTGAAGCCTTCCTTCACCAGTTGCTCGGTCGCTTTCAACGTGTCGATGGGGTCGGGCAGCAGAGTTTTTTTGTCGGCGAGGCATTCGAGTTTGACCCAATCCGCGCCGGGGTTCCCGAGATTGGTGAGGAGTTCGCGGGCAAGCCGGGCATGACGGATGGCATCGTCGGCACTGAAGCAACCGGCGGTGTTCGGCAAGATCGTGAGCTTCTTCAAGTCGAGAAAATCGAGAATACTGCGCCCCGCGGCGTCGACCAGCCGCTCGCGGCGCACGGCCACGGTGGTGACCTCGCAGGCACTGGCCGTCATGCACTCTTGCATGAGTTCGAGCGACGAATACTTCCCAGTGCCGGTGAAGAGCCTTGAAGTGAAGGTGAACTTGCCGATCTTCAATGGCGCGTCGTCCGAGGAGCCGCCGCCGACGAGAGTGACGATCTCGACAATGTCGCCGTCGTTGACGACGACCGTATCCTGCTGAGCCCGTGGCACGATGGCGAGATTCACTTCGACCGCGAGCTTGGCCGCATCGCGGCCGAGCCTGGTCAGCAGTGCCGCGACGGTGAGCGGAGCGTCACAGGTGAAAGGCTCCGCGTTGATGGTGATGGTCATGATGTCATCTTATTCCCCGCGGCGACGTGTCGATGGTCGCAGTTTGTCGGCATTCCCCAGATTCCGCTAGGTTAGAGCGCGGGGAACTGTGTACGACACTGGCTCTCAGCGTAAGAAAAGAGTGTCACATTCCGGGATTGTTCACGATGGCCTCTACGCATCATTCGCTGCTGCACACGCGCGTGCCGACGCTTCAATTTCCGAAAGCCGCCCAGGCGGTGAAGTTTGTGGCCGACGAGATCGATGCCCTCGTCCGCGCCCGCAACGCCGCGGGCAAGGCCACCGTGCTCGGGCTGGCCACCGGCAGCACGCCGGTCAGCCTCTATCGCGAGATCATCCGCCGGCACAAGGAGCAGGGGCTCGATCTCAGCCGCGTCGTCAGCTTCAACCTCGACGAATACTATCCGATTCCGAAAGAGGATTCGCACAGCTACTTCAAATGGATGCATCAGACGTTCTTCAGTCATGTGAACGTGAAGCCGGAGAACATCCACATCCCCGACGGCACGATCAAGCCCGATGAGATCGAGGAGTTCTGCGCGGCGTACGAGCGGGCGATCAAGGACGCCGGCGGCATCGACATTCAGATTCTGGGCATCGGCCGCACCGGGCACATCGGCTTCAACGAACCGGGCAGCCCCGCCAACAGCCGCACCCGCATGGTCACGCTCGACAGCATCACCCGCCGCGACGCGGCCGCGGGGTTCTTCGGCGAGGAGAATGTCCCCGCCCAGGCGATCACCATGGGCGTGCAGAGCATTCTCGACGCTCGCAAGATCTTCCTGATGGCGTACGGCGAGCACAAGGCACAGATCGTCTACAAAGCCGTGGAGCAACCGCCAACCGAGGCCATCACGGCGAGTTTCCTGCAGGAGCACGATGATGCCACGTTCGTGCTCGACACCGCCGCGGCCGCAGAGCTGACCGCCGTCAAGCGGCCGTGGGAAGTTGGGCCGTGCGACTGGACTCCGGACATCGTTCGGCGGGCCGTCGTCGGGCTCGCCCTTAGCGCGCGGAAGGGCCTGCAGAAGCTCAGCGACGCGGATTTCCGCGAACATCATCTCTACGAACTACTGCGCGAAAAAGGCCCGGCGGAGCGGATCGGCGAGGCGGTCTTTCTCGATCGGCTCGCCACGCTGAGGCCCTATCCCGCGGGACGAGTTCGTCAGGCCGACGATAAGGGACCGCGCCGACTGGGAGAAAAAGCCACTTCGCCCGTGCCACTCTTCCCACTCTCCGAAGAAGGGGACCCGAAAAACATCCTCGTCTTCAGCCCGCACCCGGACGACGATGTCATCAGCATGGGCGGCACGATCATCCGCCTGGTGGAGCAGGGGCACAAGGTCCATGTCGCCTACATGACCAGCGGCAACATTGCCGTGTTCGATCACGATGCCCGCCGCTTCGTCGATTTTGTCGATGAATTCGCGGGACAGTTCGGCAGCGAGAAAGACCAGGCCGCCCTCGCGGACATGAAGAAACGCTGCTACGAGTTTTTCGACACCAAAGCTCCCGGCCAGCAGGACAGTGCCGAGATCCTGCAGATCAAGGGCATGATCCGTGCGACTGAGGCCCGCGCCGCCGCCCTCGCATGCGGCATCCCGCCCGAAAATCTCGAATTCATGAACCTCCGCTTCTACCAGACCGGCACCATCGACAAGGCCCCGATCCAGCCCGAAGACATCGCCGATCTTCGCAGCTTGTTCAACAAGCTGAAGCCGGATCAGATCTATGTCGCCGGTGAACTCAGTGACCCGCACGGCACACACCGGCTGTGTGCTGAGGCGATCTTCGAAGCGGTCCGCCAGTCGAAAGAACAGCAGTTCGAAGTCTGGCTGTACAAAGGTGCGTGGGAAGAGTGGGAACCGCACGAGATCGAGATGGCAGTGCCGATCTCGCCCGAGGTGCTGGAGCGCAAGAAGCAGGCGATCTTCCGGCATCAGAGTCAGAAGGACCGCGCGATGTTCCCCGGGGGCACCGACCGCCGCGAGTTCTGGCAGCGGGCCGAGGATCGCAATTTGGGAACCGCTCGCATCTACGACATGCTGGGCTTGCCAGAGTATTACGCGCTGGAAGCCTTCGTGAAGTGGCAGGAATAATTACGAGCCGGAAGCGTCAGCGACGGGAATAGGTTTTTGCTGTACCCGTCGCTGACGCTTCCGGCTCGTGAGTAGTGCTCGTAGTCACCGGTTTTCCCAACTGATCACAATCCGCGACAGCGGCCCTGTCATCCGCAGGCGGATCATCGGGATCGGATCGTGGGCATCGGGATCGCGCTCGACGAGCACAATGTTCGGGCTCACCTTCAAGCCCGGCTGATGGTGCAGGCTCAGCACGATCACCTTGGCTGGCACCGGGCCACCATCGGGATGCGGGGCATCGGCGGGAATCACATCCGTCAGCACAACCTTGCGGAGATCGGCCTGCTCCCACTTCGCCTGACCCGCGAGGATGAATGATGTCTTGCGGTTCAGTTCCAGACACACCACGTCGCCGCCATCGCGCCAGCGGGCGATTTCCTTCGCTCCCGCGGCACGGAATCGCTGCTCGGTCGCCAGGCTCCGCACCAGCACCCAGCCGATGTTGTAGCGCCGGGCCAGGTCTGCCAGATCGCTGTCGCTCCAGGCGTCGAGTTGGCGGCCGTTGATGCGGTTGCTCATCAGGCCGCAGTGGGAGTGCTCGAAGTGGGCATCCGCGTCGAGCCCGCCCAGATAGGCCCGCTCCGTGATCGTCGGCAGCAGGGCGGTCCAGTTCCAGTC
>JBGSSZ010000009.1:0-9578 GCA_041736785.1 Limnoglobus sp. | reverse complement strand
GCCGATGCGGATCGACTTGCCCGCGTTGAAGCCGCAGGCGTGGCCGATGAATGTTCCGTCGCCAATGACGAGCTCGGCATCGCCTCGACCGAAGCTGATCTGTGGCTGCCCGGAGAGCCGGACCCGCTCGCCGAGCACGATGCGGCCCGTGCCCGCGATGTACGGCAGTGCCTCCATTCGCAGCCCGGGCCCCACGCTCTCGCACTGGCTGCAGAAGAGCGGCTCCGTCCAGAAAAATTTCTTCGCACCGATCCAGAGTTCGCGGAGCGTGACGTGGACGCGGTAGAGCACGCGGAAGAGCGGGCGCGTCAGCGCATTGACGGGGATATGCATGGCGAGTACGGCCTTGGCGCAGCGTTTGAGCGGCCCGAACACCGGTCCCTCGCCGCGCCGCACTTTCGCTGCGATGCTCACTGCTCGATCCTCATAGAGTCAGGTTATGATTTTGGTACAATGCAGCAAAAGGAGCATCTGTGACACTGCCGATCATTTTCCTTGCACTGGCTGCCGCGATTGCGGGGCTGCTTTACGCGGTGTCGCTGGTATTGCAGAGCTACTTCTACGAGTCGCCTGCCGACCGGTTGCCGCTGCGGGCTCTTGCTGGCGGGATCCTCGCCGCGGCGTTTCTCTGCTTGTGGGTCAACATCAACACGAAGGCGTCGTCGAAAGACAAATACGGCACGCTGTTCGAATTCAACGCGACGCCGACGCGGGAGTTTCAGGAGTTCACCGCAACCCGCTGGCACATCGCCAAAGACGCCGAGGGCAAACACCGCGAGAGCAAAGCCAAGTTTGTGAAGGTCCAGAAAGCCTATGTCGAGAACGGCGACACTGGCAAACCGTTCCGCCTGACCAATTCCGACTGGCTGGTCACCTCCATCGAGATCCCGGACGGCGACCAAACGATCGTGCTCAACGCGGAGCTTTTTGTGCCGAAGGAGGGTCAGACCGGCGAGCTTCGCCCCTGGCAGCCGGGCGATGAGGGCAGCCCCGTCTACAGCCGCGACCTCATCCGCGTCTTCCGCGAAGCCGATGGACGACGCTCGGTGGAATTCACACAACTCGGTTCGCCGGGTGCGCTCCAGATGCCCAGCCGCGGCGGGTTCATCGGTGCCATCCTCATCAACATCGCTCAGTTCGTGGTCTGGTTTGTCATCTTCTGGCCGGTCCTCCGTTTTACCTCCGGCCCCGCGCTCGGGCTGGCTTTGGCCGCGACAGTGGTGGTCATGCTCTTTGTGATGCCATTGCTGTTTAACCGCTACAAGGCCCCGGCTCCACCGCCCGCGGTGGCGTACCTGGTCCCGACATCGGTGAACGCTCAGGCGGAGGCGCGGCCGGCGGCCGGAGTCGCGTGACCGTTGCCGTTCATCATCCCTGCCGTCGGGTGCAGATACTTCCCGCTGCGATAGACATCGACCAGCATCGACTTGGCTTTCGGCTCGAACGGCGACGCCTGCACCGCGGCGATCACCGCATCGACGTCGTACTCGACCGACTTCAGCACGACGGTGCCGTCGGGCTCAATGATGGCGTAGCGGGCTCGTGGGTCGCCGTCGCGCTGCAGGCCGACGCTGCCGGGATTGATCACTTTCGTGCGGCCGACGTCGAGCACGAACGGCTGATGCGTGTGCCCGACGCACACGTAATCGACGTTCCAGCCGGTGAGGCGGGCAGCCCAGGCATTGGCATCCGCAGGCACGTACTCATCGAGCGGATCGCGCGGGCTGGCGTGCACCAGCAGGAATCGCTTGCCATCGATTGAGAGTTGTTTCATCATTGGCAGTTCGGCGAGATAGCGTCGTTGCTCGGCGGAAATGAGATTGATGGTGGGCTGCCGTGTGGCTCCGGTGAGATAGCGAAAGCCGCCGACACCGGTGATCTCGACATTTTGGGCGGTGCCATGGTCGTGGTTGCCGCGAACGCAGATGGGGGAGTGCTGGCGGACCCAGTCGATGACTTCGCCGGGCGAGGGGCCGTATTCGACGAGATCGCCGACGCAGAGCGCGAGGTCGAACGGTTCATTGATCGCCGCGAGCGCGGCGGCGTTGGCGTGGAGATCGGAGACAAGCAGAATCCGCGTCATGCGGCGTGCCGTAAAAGGATTACTGAATCCTAGGACAAGCCCTGCTGAAAAGACAGCCGATTTCGCTCGGGCCTCCGGGCGATGAGGCAGCAGGATGCCTGAAAGTAAAGTAAAATCCTCGGCATGGGGTGCAACTTTCAAACCCAGCTTCAAATGGACGACCCCTGCGGTTGCTCAAACAACGGAGAAATCACTCTTCGCTGTTTGCAGTCCGCGGTTTGAAGAATAGGCTTCAGAGAAATTGGTGGAACCGATGCCGATCCAAGTCCAGACTATTGTCTCCGCACCGTTCGAGGAGAATTCGTACGTCGTCTGGGACGGCCCGGAGTGCGTCATCGTCGATCCCGGCTTCGAGCCCGACCTGATCGTCGATTTCATCACCTCACGCAATCTGCAGGTAGCAGCAATTCTGAATACGCACGGCCACGTCGATCATATTGCCGGCAACGCTGCGATGAAGAAGGCGTATCCAGACGCGCCGCTGATGATCGGCCGCGGCGACGCGCTCATGCTCACCGACGCGAACGTCAACATGAGCGCAGCTTTCGGCCTGCCCATCGTCAGCCCCGCGGCGGATCGACTCCTCGACGACGGCGAAACGCTCGAGATCGCCGGCTTCAAATTCCAGATCATGCACATCCCCGGTCACTCGCCGGGGCACATTGTCTTCTATCAGCCGGGAATCTTGCTCGGCGGCGATGTCCTGTTCCGCGAGAGCATCGGTCGCACCGACTTCCCCGGCGGTAGCCTCGCACTACTGCTCAGCGGCATCCGCACCAAGCTCTGGCCGCTCCCCGACGACACCATTGTCTATCCCGGGCACAACGAACCCACGACCATCGGTCACGAAAAGAACGAAAATCCCTTTCTGATCGGCGACGGGCAGGAATAATTGTGTCGCGGTGCTCCCTGAAACGGGTTTAAGATAGGAGCGGAAAGGCCCAACATGCTCGGCACACTCAACGAACAGGAACTGCTCGAACGCCTCCGCGACGGCGAGCAGCCCGCACTGGCACTGCTCTACGATCGTCATCGCGACAAACTGCGGCGGATGGTGCAGGTGCGGCTCGACCCCAAGCTTGCGGGTCGCATCGCACCCTCGGACGTGCTGCAGGAAGCGTACATCGATGCGCTGAAGCGTTATCCGCACTACTTCGAGAAAGCCGATCAGCCCTTCTTCGGCTGGCTGCGGCTGGTTGTGGGTCAGCGGATCGCCGACGTGCACCGCGAGCATCTGGTGGCCAAGAAGCGCGACGCCCGGCAGGAGTTTGCATTTGGGCATCCGCTGGGTCCGCGGGGTTCCGCGGCGTGTCTGGCCTCGTGCGTGGCTGGCACGCTCACTTCGCCCAGCGGAGCCGCTGCACGAAACGAAGACGTCGCCGCTCTCGAAATCGCCCTCGGTGAGCTCGACGAAGTCGATCGCGAAATCCTTCTGCTCAGGCACTTTGAAGAACTTTCCAATAGCGAGACGGCACAGGTGCTAGGCTTGCAGGCCCCCGCCGCCAGCAAGCGCTACGTGCGGGCCTTGGCACGGCTCAAGCAGATCATGGAAGTGAACATGGGAACGCCATCGGCGTGAGGTTGTCATGATCGAGAAGACGAAAGTGCAGAGGGTGGCGGAAGCGCCGAGCACGCAAGCGATTGCGAAGTCGCCGCTTGGGCGCACGCCGGCCGTTGACACCGGCGAACGCGATCCACTCGATCTGATTGCGGAGGAATTCGCCGATCTCTGTCGCCATGGCCGCAAACCTTCGGTGAAGGATTTTCAGCGACGCTATCCGCAGCATGCCGAGGAGCTGGGCGGGTTGCTCTCCGCCGTCGGTCAGATGGAGTCATTGAAGCGGCTGCGGAAGCCGACCAGCGATATTCTGCCGCTGCTGGAACAGATGCCGCAGACGATTGGCGACTACAAAATTCTTCGTGAGATCGGCCGCGGCGGCATGGGGATCGTCTATGAAGCGGAGCAGGCGTCGCTTGGCCGCAGAGTGGCGTTGAAGATTCTGCCGACGGCGGCACGTAGCGATCCCGACAAGCGCGAGCGTTTTTTGCGCGAAGCCAAAGCGGCCGCACGTCTCCACCATACCAACATCGTGCCAGTCTTCGGCGTCGGTGAAGACGGCGGCGTCCCGTACTACGTCATGCAGTACATCCGCGGTTGCGGGCTCGACGACATTGTCCACGGCTGGAAGAACAAGACTCCCAGCGTGGTCAAGCCGCACAATTGGACCATCATCGCCCGGCTGATCGCACGGGCCGCGGATGCCCTCGACTACGCTCATCGCGAAGGCGTGCTGCACCGCGATGTCAAGCCGGCGAATCTGCTGCTCGACGCGGAGGGCCATCTCTGGATCACGGACTTCGGCTTGGCGAAGCTGATGGATGAGCACACACTGACCGCGACGGGCCACATCCTCGGCACGTTTCAGTACATGGCCCCCGAAGCCCTGGCGGGCAAGAGCGACAGCCGCACGGATGTCTACGGTTTGGGGATGACGCTGTACGAGATGCTGACGGGCCGCATGCCGTACGAGGAGACGAACCCGGCCGCGCTGGTGAAGCTGATTGGTGCGAGCGATCCGCCCAGCCCGCGGAGCGTGGAGCCCAAGGTGCCACGTGATCTGGAGACGATCTGCCTGAAGGCGATCGCACGCGAGCCATCGCGACGCTATTCCAGTGCCGCGGTGTTTGCGGAGGACCTGCGTGCATATCTGGTCGGGCGGCCGATCTCCGCTCGGCGACTGTCGCCGTTCGGTCGTGCGCGGCTGTGGTGCAATCGCAATCCGATCGTCGCCGGACTCAGTGCCGCCATTGTCATGACCCTGGCACTCTCCACGTTCTTCGGCTGGAGCATGTATCTGAAGACGAAGCAATCGCTGGCGAATGAGAACAAGCAGAAACTCGCTGTCGAGGAGCAACGACAGGAAGCCATCGACCGCCGCAATGATGCCGAGCAGGCGACTCGAAAATACGAGGAGAATCTCGCGCTGTCGCTGGGTGCCATCGAAAAGATTCTGGAGATCATTTCGGACGAAGAGCCGATGCGGCCACCGCCGCCGGGTGAAGGCGGACCGGGTGGTCGTGGTGGGCTTGGTGGACGATTAGGTGGGCCACCCGAGCGACTGGGGCCACCCAAGGGACCGAACGGCCCCGCTAATGCTGACCGCGAAGCCAAGGCCATGGCCCGGGCCTCCAGCGATGTGAAAATGCTCGAGGAAGTGCTGGCCTTCTACGAGAAGTTCGCCCAGGTCAACACCGGTAACCCGAAGCTCAAATTCGACGCCGCCCGCGCCTACCGCCACGTCGCGGATATCCACTATGCACTCGATCGCCCCGAACAGGGCAAGATCGCCATTGAGACCGCAGTCCGCATGCTGGAGGAGTTGCGGGATGTGTATGACCGCGACCTGGTCAGAAAAGAACTCGAAATGATCGGGGACCGCGGCGAGAACCGCAAGCGGCGCGGCCCGCCACGACCACGCGAGTGATCAGCGATTTTTGCCCGGTACCCAGAGAACCTCACCTGTCCCGTTGGCGGCCCGGCTCAGCACGAAGAGATAATCCGACAGACGGTTCAAGTAGATCAGCACCTGCGGGTTGACCGGCTCCTGGCTCATGAGCGTGACCACGCCTCGCTCGGCGCGTCGGCAGACTGTGCGGGCCATGTGCAGCCACGCCGCCGCGGGTGAGCCGCCCGGTAGCACGAAGCTCGTCAGCGGTTGCAAATTCTCATTCAGCCGGTCGATGGCAATCTCAAGCCGCACGGCCTGTTCGGCGGTCACTCGCAGACACTGCTCCCCATCGCTCGGCGGCACGCACAGATCGGCGCCCAAGTCGAAGAGATCGTTCTGGATCCGCACCAGCAAGTCGCGGTCAGGCACTTTCGGGCAGTGTGCGAGGACTAGCCCGACGACGGCGTTGAGTTCGTCGACTTCGCCGTAGGCTGCAACGCGAGCGGAGTCCTTGCGGACGCGCGTGCCATCGCCGAGCCCGGTATCCCCGGCATCGCCGGACTTGGTGTAGATCTTGGAGAGGTAAATCATGAAGTGGTTTTATGAATCCACTCCTGCAGGGCGTGCCTCGCAAATCCTTCGCACGACCTACGATTGTGGTTCTATCCCCCATTCACATATATTTTGCCCAGTTTGCCGCCGTGCTGGTGTCGATTCGACAAACCTCGCAACGTCGGCACATTTTCCTCAATCGGTCTGCTGGCACGGTCGATAGATTCGCTAACGACGGACCAACCGGCGCCATTGAAGCTGCCGACCCACGGAGGGGGAGAGAACCATGAAACGAATTCGCACACTGTTGCTGCTGGCCGCCGCGATGGCACCGCTGGCGACGGGCTGCACGCTGTTCAGCCCGGCCGCTTTTCTCTTGGTGCCGACGCAACCTTGGGTTGCGGAGCGCATGGAGGAGAAGTATCAGCACACCAACGACCATCGCACGCCGGTGATGCCGCCGATCCGCGACGGCTATCCCGCACCGCTCTGCGAAGACTCGCCGAGCGACCGCGAAGTGTTGCGGCTGATGCCGCGGGTCAAGCGTGGCGTGCCCTTCGTCTACGAAGAGTTCCGCGACGATGTGCAGATCATCAAGAACCGCCTGGTGGACAAGATCGATCCGCCGCGATTCTTCCCGCTCGTCGGCATGGCTCAGCTGCACCACTGCCACTGGGAATGCGTGATTTATTACACCGAGACGGTGCAGAGCAGCTATCCGTTCCCGACCTATATCAAGAAGCGCCGCGTGCAGGTTGTGTACATCGACAAGGACCATCTCCATCTGTATGTCGGGCCGAACCCGGAAATGCAGAAAGAGATCTCGAACGGCATGACAAAGTATTAGCAAGCAGCCCCTCCGTCGTTGCAGGGCGACCCCGCACCCGGACTCGAAAGAGCCCGGGTGCGGGTGTTTTTGGGGCATGGCTTCCAACGGGCATTGACACCCAATGATGGTTATTAAGTGCTGCGAGATTTGACTTTCACCCAGCTATCATCGCGGATCGCTAAGAAGTGGTGCTCCCACGTGCCGTTTTTGCGGCGGAATCGGCATCGAATCCACGGCGAGTCCCACTCATCAATTTCGTATACACGCAATGCACGCTGTCGAGCAATCAGTTTCTTGTAGAGCCGCCGTGTTTCTGGAAAGAAAGTGTAGCCTGGCGCGTAAGAATCGTACGGCATTCGCACGATGCGCACTCTGTCGCCCACGCGAAGATCTCGCCACGTCTCAGCATCGCCTTCCATACAAGCGTTATACCGCCGTCACTGCGACTTGCGACTTTACTTCACCGCTAAACGTCCCTTGATGCTAAGCACGGACTGCGGAATACAAAAGCCCACCCGTTGCTACGGGTGGGCTTTCAGTGTGCCTCCAACATCTCACCTGCCGGTCAGTTCCTGGGCGCACCATGCGGCTTGTTTGTGGCCGTTGCGGGCGGCTCGATCGAACCACTTCAACGCTTCGTCATAGTTCGGATTGTGACCGTCGCGGAACATCAGACCCAATCGATACCCCGCCTCAGGGTGCCCCGACTCGGCCGCGTCGGCATACCAGTCCGCAGCTTTCAGCAGATCAATCCGCAGCCCGGCCCCGTTGTAGAACATCAGACCGATCTGAAACTTCGCCTCCGCCACACCCTGCTCGGCGGCCTTCTTGAACCAGCGCAGTGCTTCGCGATCATCCGGTGGTCCAGCCTGTGGATCGCGATAAGCCATGCCGAGCGCCAGCTGGGCCTTGGCGTAACCGGCGTCTGAGGCTTTCCGCAGCCACTCCATGCCGAAGTCGAGATTGCGGCGAAGCTCACGGCCTTCGGTCAGCATGCGGCCGAGCTTGTATTGCGCGGGCAGATGCCCGTGGTTGGCGGCACTAAGAAACCACTTGGCTGCTTCGTAGTTGCTGGGCTCGCCGTTGACGCCGTCGTAGTGAGCCAGGCCGACCGCAAACTCCGCGGGGCCGTGCTTCTGCTTCGCGGCCAGGGCGTGGAACTCATGCGCTCGCTGCCGATCAACCGGGCAGCCGGCACCATCGACGTAGCACTCGCCGACGAGGTATTGTGCATCAGGGAAGTTCAGGTCGGCGGCGCGGGAGAAGAGCCGAAAGGCCTCGTCCACATCCTGTTCGTATGTCACACCTTCGGTCAGACACTCGCCGATGAGGACCATGCCGCGGGGGTCGTCGGCTTCGCCAGCGGCGATCCAGAGTCGGAGGTGAGGCGTGGCGGAGTGCAGCCAGCGGCCGACATCGCCAGCCCGCAGAATCATGGCGCGGTACGCGGCGAAGTCCGTGGCGACGACTTCGGTATCCGCCTCGGTGAGCAGGGCGACTTCGGTCATGCTGAAGGCTAGAACAAGATGCCCGTGGAATCAATTTTCACATCTGCCGGTTGAGCAGCGGTGCGAACTGCCGCAGCTTGGCCAGCAGCTTCTCGAACGTGACAAAATCGAGCGTTTGGGCTCCGTCGCTGGTGGCGTGATCGGGGTCGGGATGGATTTCGAGGAGCAGACCATCCGCGCCGGCGGCCATGGCAGCGAGGCTCATCGCCGGGACATGGGCCCGCTTGCCGGTGCTGTGGCTCGGATCGACGATGATTGGCAAGTGGCTCAACTGCTTTGCGGGGGGGATCACAGAGAGGTCGAGCGTGCTGCGGCTGTGGTCACTGAAGGTTCGCACGCCGCGTTCGCAGAGGATGACCTGATCGTTGCCGCCGGCGAGGATGTACTCGGCGGCCATGAGCCATTCCTCCAGCGTCGCGCTCAGGCCGCGCTTGAGGATGACCGGTTTGCGGCACTTGCCCACTCGCTTCAGGAGTGAGAAGTTTTGCATGTTCCGCGTGCCGATCTGCAGGATGTCGCTGGCGTCCTCGACCGCGGCAGCGTGCTCGGTGTCCATGACTTCCGTGACGATGCCGATGCCGGTCTGATCGCGAACTCGGGTGAGGGTCTTCAGTCCCTCCAGGCCGTGCCCCTGAAACGAATACGGGCTTGAACGCGGCTTGAAGGCCCCCGCCCGCAGTAGCTTGACGCCCTGCTTCAGCAGAAACTCCGCCGTCTGCAGGGTGATCGCTTCCGACTCCACGGAGCAAGGGCCGGCGATGACGGTGAACGTTTTCTCACTGATTTTCGCCTGTGGCAAGGTGATGATGGTGTCGTCGGCTTGCATCTCCCGGCTGGCGAGCTTGAAGGGCTTGGTGACGCGGATGGCGTTGTCAACGCCGGGGAGCACTTCAAACTTGCCTTTGTTGACAGTGCTGGTATTGCCAGTGATCGCGATCGCGGTGCGGGTGGCTCCTGGCAGGACGTGCGGTTCGAGCCCCTGGGCGCGGATCAGGGCGACTACGGCGTCGATGTCGGACTGTGTCGCCCGGGCTTGCATCACGATCAGCATCGACGCGCCTCAGGTAAAGTACATTGAACATTGCATTCTACGGAGGCGGGCGTGGCATGACCGAGCCCGGAACAGAGCCGACGGCTGACGAGACGGTGACCCGGGC
>JBGSSZ010000707.1:0-3035 GCA_041736785.1 Limnoglobus sp. | reverse complement strand
TGGCGCGTGCGACTTTTTGGGATCGTGCGCATCGGGCACGGTGCCCTTGGCCGCGGGGTCTTTAGGCGTCCACTGGAATGCACCGGCAGGGCTCTTGGTCAGTTCCCAGTCATAGCTGAACAGATTGTTGAAGTAGCCATTGGACCACTTGGTGGGCGTGGAGGTCCAGGCCCCTTCGAGGCCGCTGGTGATGGTGTCCCCGGCGTTGCCCTTGCCGAGCTTGTTTTTCCAGCCCAGCCCCTGCTGCTCGATGCCGGCGGCTTCGGGGTCGGGTCCGACGTTGTCCGTCGGGTTCGCCGCGCCATGCGCTTTGCCGAAGGTGTGACCACCGGCGATGAGGGCAACAGTCTCTTCGTCATTCATGGCCATGCGGCCGAACGTGGTGCGGATATCGCGAGCCGCCGCGATCGGATCGGGCTTGCCGTTCGGGCCTTCCGGGTTCACATAGATCAGGCCCATCTGCACAGCGGCGAGCGGATTCTGCAGGTTGCGATCGCCTGAGTAGCGCTGGTCGCCCAGCCACTTGCTTTCCGGCCCCCAGTAGATGTCGTTCTGCGGTTCCCAGACATCCACGCGACCGCCAGCGAAGCCGAAGGTCTTAAAGCCCATCGACTCCAGCGACACATTGCCTGTCAGCACCATCAGATCCGCCCATGAGATCTTGCGACCGTATTTCTGTTTGATCGGCCAAAGCAGTCGCCGGGCTTTGTCGAGGTTGGCGTTGTCGGGCCAGCCGTTGAGCGGAGCGAATCGCTGGGTTCCGTAACTGGCGCCCCCGCGACCATCGGCGACGCGATAGGTGCCGGCACTGTGCCATGCCATGCGGATGAAGAGCGGTCCATAATTGCCATAGTCCGCGGGCCACCAGTCCTGCGACGTGGTCAGCAGCGTCTTGATGTCTTTCCTGACGGCGTCGAGATCGAGCTTCTTGAATTCCTCGGCGTAGTTGAAATCCGCACCCATGGGATTGCCCTTGAGTGAGTTCTGATGGAGGATGCTGAGGTTGAGCGAATTGGGCCACCAGTCGCCGTTGGACATGCTGCCAGATGCGGTGGTCCGTTCGCCGGCCGGTTTCATGGTGCCGCCGATGACGGGGCATTTGGCCGCCGGATTCGTGTCCGCCTTCTTTGCGGCGGATGGAGAGCCATTCTGGGCCAGCAGAATCGTGGCAGTTCCGAGCACTGCGGAACAGGTCAGGAATTTCGCTGACAAAAATCGCATGGTCATGGATTCACCTTGCAACGGGAACAGGTCAAAAAGGGTTCTACGGGGTGCGCCTTAGATGTTGCGAAACAAAAAAGGATTCACGAACCCGCAATCGTGGCTCGTTCATCGGCGAAGAGTTCGCTGAGGCTCTCGTTGCCGTGGATGCGGTGGATGGCGTCGGCCAGCAAGCGACCCACGCTGATGACGTGCAGATTCGGCAGCTTGGAGCTTTTCTCTTCCGGCACCGGGATCGTGTCGGTGATGACAATCTGCTCGATCGGCGCTTCGGCCAGACGATCCACCGCACCGTCGCAGAGCACGCCGTGGGTCGCGCAGACGTAGACTTTCTTTGCGCCGTTGAGCTTCGCCGCGTGCGCCGCCCCGACGATCGTGCCGCCGGTGCTGATCATGTCGTCGAAAATAAAGACCGTCTTCCCCTCGACCGTGGCACCGATCAGATGGGCCTGCTCCGTCTTCACGGCACTGGAGCGGCGCTTGTCCACCACGGCAATCTGACCGCCGAGCCGCTTCTGGTACATCAGCGCCTTCTTGATCGCTCCCTCGTCGCTACTCAGGACCACGATCTCGTCCTGTGGCACTTTCAACGAGCGGATGTGATTGACGATCTCCTTGATGGCGTAGAGGTGATCGACAGGGATGTCGAAGAAACCCTGGATCTGTGCCGTGTGCAGATCGAGCGCGAGCACGCGATTGGCCCCGGCCGTGGTGAGCAGATTGGCCACCAGCTTGGCCGTGATGGGCACGCGGCTCATGTCCTTGCGATCCTGCCGGGCGTAGCCGAAGTAGGGCAGCACGGCCGTGATCCGCCACGGGCTCGCCCGCTTGAATGCATCAAGGATGACCATCAACTCCATGAGGAATTGATTGACCGGATGGCAGGTGGACTGAACGATGTAGACATCGCGACCGCGGACGTCTTCGTCGATGCGAATGTTGATTTCGCCGTCGGGGAAGTCGCCGACGATGAGCCGCCCGAGCGACGTGCCAAGGTTCATGGCGACGCTCTCGGCGAGCGGCTTGTTGGCGCGGCCGCTGAAGATTTTGAGCTTGGGAATCGCGTTCGAGCCGGCCACGCCGCCTCCGGGGCAGATCGTCGGGGCAGAGTGAAGAATACGAGTTGACTGGGCGAGGTCAATCGAAGTGACGGCAATGCCGACGACCGCACAATCCCTATTTCCGGAAAAATCGGAACTTCATGATTGCTTCTCAGCTGCAGCTCGTTATCATTCGGCCTACCCACAGGATGGGTCTCGCCGGCACGGAGGCCGCTTTCAGAGCGGGCCATTCGGCATGACTGCAACAGCCGCACCCGAAGCTGAACTTCACGCTCATCTTGCGCTCTCGCTCGTCCCCGGGCTCGGCCCGAAACTCACCAAAGCTCTGCTCACTCAATTTGGCTCTGCATCAGCTGCGCTCCATGCAACAGCTCAAGAGCTCCTTCAGGTACCACTCGTCGGCGACAAACTCGCGCACTCCTTTGCCGCAGCGTTTCGCACCGTCGATGCCAAAGCCGAACTCGCACTCCTCGCCAAACATGGCGTGACGCCGTCGTTGCTCGGCGATGCACTTTACCCGCCGCGACTTGCCACGCTCGAGGATGCGCCAACACTCATGTATCTCCGCGGCACACCCGTGCCTGCCGATGCCAACGCCATCGCGATCGTCGGTTCGCGCGTGTGCACCGCCTATGGCAAACGCATGGCGGAGCGACTGGCCGCGGGGTTGGTCCGCGCTGGTTGGACCGTGGTCAGTGGGTTGGCCCGCGGCATCGATGGTGCAGCCCATCGCGGTGCACTCGACGCCGGTGG
>JBGSSZ010000705.1:0-5182 GCA_041736785.1 Limnoglobus sp. | reverse complement strand
ACGCGGTGCGTTCGGGCTGGAGATCGTGAGTCCGAACCGGGTCGAGATGTTTGGCCGTCTTGGCCATGGCAGTCACTCCGCGAACAGCCCAGAGCCTACACAATCAGGGAGATTCAAGGCCAGCTGCGTTTGCCGGCCTAGAAAAAAAGAGTCCCATTATGATTGAACGGCTGGCTCGGCGTCGAGGCACTCGCCCCCGGATGGATGTCGCGAACGAGCGTGGCATGCGGGCCAGGTGGTGTGCCTATGGATGAGGCGAGGTTTGAGGAAATGAGGAAGGCGGCACCGCCCTTTTCGCCGCTGGAGTTGAATGATTGCCCGTAGAGCGAATAGATGCCCGGAGTGCTCACGTCTGCCTCATACACCACCAGGCTGTTCTGCTGTCCGTCAATCGCGATGCTACGTGCCACTTCATTCACGCCAACTGCGCCGCTGACGGTGACTTCGCTGCCGAGCGGGGTGCCGTCCTTGCTGAAGCGGCTGAAGGCGGTGTCCCAGTCGCCGGTCCAGCGGCTGTAAAGCACCGTGAGGTTGCCGCTTGAATCGGTGGCCAGGCTCGCCAGGTCGAGTTTGGCGGCCGGAGCAATCTGCGGTTCCGCAATCAATGCATTTGCACCCGAATAGATCTTGAGAATCGGCGTCGAAAATGTGCTGACTTCTACGGAGTAGCCGAGCATGAAACCGTTGCCGAAGCCCCGGGCCAGGTGCGTGTTCGTCTCGATGTTTACGCCGCTGGTGATTATTGTTTCCGACGTGTTCGGTGTGCCGTTCGCATTGAAGCGCCGGAACGAAACGCTGAACTGGTTGGAGGCATCCTTGGTGCGCCAGGCAATGACGAATCCCTGATCGTCCAAAGCCGTGATCGATGGGTACTGTTGGTTTCCGGCTGTGGCTTGATTGACGAGGAATTCCGCGGTCAGTGGTTGGCCGGACGCGTCAAATCGTCGGGCGAAGATACCCCAGCCGTCGCCATCGACATTGCGGGCGGCCCAGGTCGTTGCATACGAACCGTCATCGAAGACAGCGCTGGCGGCGCCGTCGATCGTGGTGCGGTTAGTATTGGCGATTGCTTCACCGAAGAAAGCGGGAGCAAGGATATCGAAGCTGCGTGCGAAATTCGCGCCCGGCGTACCGCCGAGCGGCATATCGAACGGATCCCTCAAATGCGGTGAGCCGCTTTTCGCGGTGAAGCGGTAGTGATCCGACGTCAAGGTGCCAGCAATGCTCAAAGAAATCTCGACATCACCCATGCGGTAGGGCGAGGCGAGTGTGACGGGCACGATCTGGTCATCGCCCGTGCCGAACACATTATCCGACCCGTCACTCCGCAATTCCAAACTGTTCGCGTTCACGCTCGCCGGGTTCAATCGACGGGGAACAGTCAGTGTGATCGTGCTAATTCCATTCACGGTTCCACCGTTCTGAATATTGAGTCCATCCACTTTGAAATCCGTGATTGTCGGAGCGGGCAGCGCCGCCGTCAGCGCATTCAAGGCATCCACCCGCCCGGCTCCCAATTGGCCTTCGTAGCCGGGATTGAGTGCATCGATGTTGACAGCGGTACCGAGCAGCTTCGCGGCCAACTGGTCACGAGTATAACTCGGGTTCTGGGCCAGCAGCAGCGCGGCTACGCCCGCCACCGCAGGTGCCGCCAGGCTGGTGCCACTTGTCGTGAAGGTGTTGCTCGGCTGACCGAGTGTGATGATGTTCTCGCTCGGGGCGCTGATATCCACATACGCGCCATAATTCGAACTGTACTGACCGTTCACTTCAATTCTCGAAATCTGGCTGGCATTGTTTGTGCCGGCGACGAAGAGGACCTGATCGAATGCTCCGCGGGCGGCATCCTTGGTGCCAGTGTTGCCGGCACTGGCGATCAGCAGCGTGCCAGCGTTGTAGGCATTCGTCATGGCGGACTGCACGGCCGCGTCATTGGCGAACTCATCCAGATCGAAGCTCATGTTCGCGATCCGCACATTCCGCACGGCGAGGTAGTTCAGACCGCCGGCGAGGCTGGCGCTGGTGAGCGTGCTGCCGTCGATGACGCGGACGGGCAGGATGCGGACGCCGCCGACCTGATCGCCATTGCCGCCGTCGGCGTTGTCGTCGTACATGCCCCCCGCGATGCCTGCGATTCGACTGGTGTTGGCGAGGTCGTTGAAGTTGTTTGTGCGTGCGGCGATGATACCGGCGACCTCGTGGCCGTGATTGGCCCCGGAATTGGGCGAAGGGTCGTTGTCGCCCATGCCAGGACTGGTGAAGTCCCAGCCTGAGAAATCGCCGACGAAACCGTTGCCGTCTTCATCGTTGCCGAGTTCAGCCGTATTGCGGGCGATGCCGCTGGTGCCGCCGGGACCGTTGGCCAGATCGGCATGCGTGGGCGTGGCGGTGCTGACACTGACGGCGATGCCTTCGTCGAGCACCGCGATGACGGTCCCCGTGTTGCCGAGCGGCTTACCTAGATTGATCAGTTCTCCCCAGGCCTCGGCCACGCGGTAGACAGCGAGGCTGTCCTGGTTGGGATAGTTCTTGTCGTTGGGCGTGTAAGCCGCTTCGGTTGCGACCTGGTAGACGTAGTTCGGCTGGGCCCAGGCGACGCCGGGTGTGGCTTGAAGCTGTGCCACAAGCGCTTCCGGATCGCTGCCGCTGGTGGCGATGGAGACAAGGCCCGGCCCCACCGGGGTGACGCGGCTCGCTTCGATGCCGAGGCGGGCGAACGGGGTCGTGCCAGGAGCGCCGACGTTCACCGGGGCAACCTCGATGATGCTCGCCAGCACTGCGTCCGGGCTGATGCTGCGTGCCGGAGCGGTGCGGTCTTCCAGAAGTTCGCAGTGGAGCTTCCGGGCTGCAAGCATCCGGCGGTATGCCTCACGCTGGAAAAGTGCTGTCAACATGATAGGCTTTCTGTGAGAGGATGCATTTTGTTGAAATACTGACAAAAAGACCAGTTGCGACCGCGCACCAATGGCATTACCTGAGTAAGCGTAATCTGTGTGCTTATGAACCGCGCAATTTTCTAAATTTGGTAAAAATTCTCAATCGGCCTGCAAGGTACGGGCGACTCGGAAGCCGAGGCTGACGGACTTGCCCCCTTGGGCATCCGCGAAGCGGCGGGCACTGCGGACATCGAGTTGCGAGTCGTAGTACTGGCCGCCGCGGATCACGCGTGTCACGAGGTCGTTCAGCTCACCGTCGAAGTCATCGTCCCAGCGATCGGGGACCAACTGCAACGTTGCCTGTTGGGCTTCTGGATAGTCGCTGAAGTCGCTGCGATAGCGCGTGAGGGTCCATTCGCTGGCGTTGCCGAGCATGTCGAAGAGGCCGAACTCGTTGGGCAGCAGTTGTGCCACGGGACGGAGGCGGTCGCCGCTGTTGCGATTGTGCCAGGAATAATTGCCCAGCAGTCGTTCGTCGTTGCCGTAGTGTCGGCTCGTGGTGCTGCCCGCACGAGCGGCGAACTCCCACTCCGCTTCCGTCGGCAAGCGGTATCCCTGCAGTGCGAGGAAGTTCGGTTTCAGATCAAATCCCGCAGGTGTGTTATCCTCGTTCAGCAAGATGTCATAGCACCATTCCTTTTCCGGAATGCCATCGCGCTGGCTGAGCCTGTTGCAATAGACAGCGGCATCGACCCAGGTGACGCCTGTGGCAGGACAGTCAATTGTCGGTGACTGTCGCGGGTTCTTCTCCCACTCCTTGCGGTAGCTGGGCACCAGCCCGATCATCTCGGCGACCGTCACCTCGTGGCTGCCAATTGCGAATGGTTGATCAATTTTCCGTGTGTGGCGATTGCGGTCGGCTTTGCGCTCCGTCTCGCCGGGGTTGGCACCCATCGGAAACTCATACGGGCCATTGCGAAACAGCGTCAGAGTCTGACCAGACTTGGTGATCTCCCAATTCGCGGTCTTAGTCGGAGTGAGATCTGGCTTCTGTCCCCAGCGACGGAGAAGCAGATCGATTGCAGCATGGACTCCGGCGTCGGGGTCGGTCTTGTAGTCGGTGAGGAGCGGAGGCAACATTTCGGGAATTGGCTTGGCGGCTGTCTCCGCAAGAATCAAGATCGCCGAGCGCCGCATAGTCGGGCTTGTTGTGCGCTGGTATGCGTCAAAATACTGCTTCGGCGAAAGCGTGATCCACTTCGCGTTGTGGACGAGTGCCGACGCGACGCCGCTACCCCGCTGATCGAGATATTTCCTCAACTCATCCGTTTCGCCGAGGGCTGCCAGCGCCAGCACGAGCCGGGCCAGGACGTCTGCATTGGAAGTCGTCGTCACGGGAGTTGTGGAGAGGACCTTGATGCGCGATTTCAATGCGGCCTGTGAGCCGTCAAGTTGTCGCAGCTTTTCGAAAATGTTGGCGAGGCGGTTCTCCGGTTCGATCAGCAACAGTGCAACCGCGGATTCGGGATTCTCCAACTGCTGCGTGAGGATCACCATCCCTGCGACGCGAAGGGGATCATCGGCGGGCAATGGCGTGATCAACGCCGTCAACGCGGCAGGATCATCACAACTCTGGGCGATTTGCAACTGCAGCTTCTGAATCGGATCGGTGGCTTCAGTTAGTTTGCTTTCCAGGATCGCTGAGGCAAGTGGCTTCTGCTGGCGATACTGATCAACCAGTGTCGGGAGTTGATAGGAGTTCGCCGTGGCAATCTGTGACACGAGGCCGACCGCACGCGAATGACGGGCGGTGCGGTCGATCGATGCCGCGAGTTCAATGCCAAGCCAGGCCAGCCCCAGAACCACGGCAATCGAGACAAGACTGCGGATGAAGTATCGAGAACTCGCTTTCATCATCATCCTTCGCTGCGGCTCGGTCCAGGATTGCGACTTGGTTCGCGTGCGGATCGTCAGCCACTCCAGCGGCGACGGCAAATACCGCGACACCGGCTTCGCCTGCCACAGGCTCGCCCGCTCCGCCAGCAATAATTCCGCACGGCCGCGGCGGGTCTCCTTTTGCCGCCGCGTCAGCCACTCGCGTAGAGACGGCACCAGGAAGTCGTGCGTCAACTGGTAGTGGCCATCCTCGGCTGGGGTCACGAGCTTGAGTTCGCCGTCGAGAATCTTCAGTAGTGCGTCGAAATCGTCGGAGCCACTGGCTGCTTTCAGTGCCTCGCGCGGCGCCATCACCTTCTTGATGTCGGTGCCAAGCGGCGGCAGCAGCGCGGCCAATACCCTGCGCGCGG
>JBGSSZ010000685.1:0-9063 GCA_041736785.1 Limnoglobus sp. | reverse complement strand
ATGCGGTCCCAGCCGCTGAGCGCGGCTTCGCTGCCGCTGGCATTGGAGATCTCGAACTCGAGCCTGCCGCCGCCGTTGATGTTGAGCTTGTGGGTGTCCGCGGGCCCAGGGCTGCTGCCGGGTGCGTAGATGCCGCCATTGCGGGTGAGGACGCTGCCGAAGCTCTTATTGCCTTCGAGCACGGCCCCGAAATCGACGATGATGGTTTTCGCGGTACTGCCGAACGCACCGTTGTTTTTGACGTATGCGTTGGTCATCAACGCATCGGCCGTGCTGCCGATGTTGAGCGTGCCAGTCGGCGTGATGGTGGTAAGGCTGCCGCCGCCGAAGACGAGGCCGACCGGTCCCGTCGTGGTTGTGGACCCGCTCACGGTGAGTTGCCCGGTGGTGGTAAACTCGCGGAGTGTGCTGGCGCTCGTAAGCGTGATCCGCCCGGCAGCCGTGTTGAAGACATTATTCAGCGTGACAGCATTGGTGCTGGAGATCGCGGCGGAGTTGGTCACATTGCGAAACTCATCGAAGCCGTTTGAGAGGATGGTCAGCCCCGGTGCGAAGGTGGTGTTGCGGAACAGCGAAACTGTGCCGCTCTTGGTACTGATCGTGCCATCGCCGACGACGTGTCCGCCGGAGACTTGAAATCCATTGCCGGTGAGCGTGCCCGGGGAAAGCACTTGAAGCGTGCCGTCATTGAGGATGAATTCGCGGCTTGTGGTGCCGAAGAGAAACGCGATGAGGCCCGCCGGGCCGACGGTCACCGAACCGTCCGGACTGCCAAGTGCGGCATCCGCGTTGACGAAGATCGTGCCGCCATCGATTTGCGTGCCGCCGCTGTAGCTGTTTATTGCGCCGAGATTCAAGGCTCCCGAGCCGGTCTTGATGAACCGGCCCGGTCCGGAGAGCGGGCCTGTGATGGAAGTCGCGCCATCCCGCGTGCGGAGGTTGAATGGCAGATCAAGCCGGGCCGGATCAGCATAAACGCCCGGTAGCAGCGTCAGCGTGCCTCCTGCGGTGACGACATCAATCCCCGCTGGGAGTGTGCTGAACGCGTCGATGCCGACGGTCGCAGACTGATTGCCGGGCTGGAACGGATCGGCATCGGAGATCACTGTGCCATCCGCTTTGCCGATGAACAGGACATCGACGTAGACCGAAGCCTGATCGTGCATGCGGTCGACGACCGTGACGGAATAGTCCTGCTCGTCGAAGAGCAGACCATCTGAGACGCGGACGCGGAATTCATATTTGTTGTCAGTGTCGGTATCGTGCGGGAGTTCGAAGTCGGGTGCTTTGAGAAACGCCAGTGCTCCACTCGTGGGGTTGATCGTGAAGAGGCTGACGTCGTCGCCGGCAACGAGGCTGAACGTCAGCGGGCCGCCATTGGGATCGTAGGCGGTGACGGTGCCCAGGCTGACGGTGTTTTCATTCTGGTCGAAGATGGCGGTTCCGCCGCCACCCTGCGAGGTGATGCGCGGTTTGAGTCCGCCATCGATGCGGTGAAGTTCGCGGCCGAGTGTGGGGTGGGTGGCTTCGACGTAGAGCACGCCACCGGCTTCGATGAAATCGCCGGGCGAGCCGTCTCCGCTGCCCGCGAAGGTCTGTTCGGCGAGCACGACCGCGTCGCCGTCGGCGGTCCAGATCTCAGTACCGTTGAGGTCGTTGAAGGCGGAGAAGTAGATCGTGCCGTTGATGTTGGTCAACTGAAAGGGGTTCGAGTCGCCGATGCCGGGATTGATGTCGGCGACGCGATATGTGCTTTGTGCATCGGGTCCGCCGATCCAGAGTTCGCGGCCGGCTGTGGAATCCGTGGCGGTGAAGTACAGTCGGAGTCCGTCGCTGATGAAGAACGCGGGATTGCCGCCACTCAAGCCGGGGTTGAGATCCTCGACCAGATAGGTGCCGCCGCTGGTGCCATCGCTGGTCCAGAGCTCCTCGCCGTGAACGACATCGTTGGCATCGAAATAGAGGCGATTCTGATGGACGATGAGATTGGAAATGTTGGCCGTGCTGGAATCGGGGCCGATGTTGGCGACCAGCGTGGTGCCAGCGAATGTGCCGTCGGAGGTCCAGAGTTCGTTGCCATTGATGCCATCATTGGCGATGAACGCGAGCGTGCCGTTGTAGTTGGTCAACAGGTTTGGGTACGAGCTGCTGGAGAATGGGCGGATGTCCCGGACCAATTGTGTTCCCGTCGATGTGCCGTCGGTTTTCCAGAGCTCGGTTCCATTTGTACCGTCGAATGCACTGAAAAAGAGCGTGTCGCCAACGACCGTGAATCGAGCCGGAACAGAGCTGGCAGAGCCTGGGTTGATGTCGGCGACGAGGACGGTGCCGCCCGAGGTGCCGTCAGTTTTCCAGAGTTCGCGGCCGTTGCTGGCGGTGTTGGCGGCGAAGTAGAGCAAACCCTTGAACTCCGTCAGTGCGGACAGGAAAGAACTGCCACTGCCGGGATTGATGTCGCGGACCAGTGTTTTGGTCGTGCCATCGCTGCGCCAGAGTTCGAAGCCGTTGGTGCCGTCGTTGGCTGTGAAGAACAATGAACCATCGTAGTTCGTGATGCTATGATTCGAGAGTGTCGTGCCACCGCCGCCGGAGAGGTCGAAGACGAAGCTGGTCCCGGCCGATGTGCCGTTGCTTCTCCAGAGCTCGTTGTCGCTGCTGCCGGAGGTGAAGTAGAGCGTGCCGTTGTAATTGGTGGATTCGTCAGTGGGTGATGAACCGTTGCTGGCGTTGATATCGCGGACGATATCGGTGGCTGTGGCGTTGGGAGCAGTGGTGCTCCAGAGTTCGCGACCGGTACTCGCTGCGTTCGCGGAAAAGTACAGTGTGCCGTTGCCGTTGGCCAGACCCTGGGGGGACGAACTCCCCGATCCGGGGACAATATCTTCGATGATGAAGGTATTGGCGTCGGTCCCTTCACTCTTCCAGAGTTCGGCACCGGCGGAAGCATTGGTCGCGACGTAGTAGAGCAAGCCGCTGACGTTGGTCAGATACTGTGGATTGGGGCTGTCGTTTTCGACCAGGACCGTTCCAGCACTGCTGCCGTCACTCTTCCAGAGCAAGTTGCCGGCTCCGTTGTTGGCCGAGAAATATGCGGTTGAGCCGACTTCTGTGATGCCAGAGATGTTGGAGAACGCTGAGCCGGGGTTGATATCCGCGATGATGAAGGTGTTCGCGGCGGTGCCCAGGCTGCGGTGAAGTTCTCGGCCGGTCGAGCCAGAATTGGCACTGAACAGCAGGGCACCCGCGAAATTGGCGAGGTCGCTGGGGGACGAACCGACGGGCCCTGGCACCAGATCCTCGACCATGAAGGTGCCGAAGCCTGTCGCATCACTGAGCCAGAGTTCGCGGCCGTTGGTTCCATTGTCGGCTGTGAAATAGAGCAGGCCACTGACGTTCGTGAGTTCGTAGGGGAACGAACTCCCCGAGGGGTTGATGTTCAGGACTTGATTCGCCGACGTTAAGAAGGGGTTCGTGATCCAGAGTTCCCGATCCGAAGTGGAGGAAGTTGCGCTGAAGTAGACGCGGGATCCCACTGCGGTCAACTGCTGCGGACTCGAACCATTCGGTCCGAAAACCCCATCAAACACCAGTGCCGGGACGCCGCTGACTGTGCTCCAGAGTTCGCGACCGCGGACGCCATCGTCGGCAGCGAATACCAGCGTGCCCGCGGCGTTCACGAGTTCCGTCGGGTAGGAACTGGTCCCTCCGGGCCGGATGTCCTGAACCATCACCGTGCCAAACACAGAGCCATTGGTGCTCCAGAGTTCTCTTCCGTGGACGCCATTGTCCGCCGTAAAATACAGCAGACCGCCAACCACGACCAGATTCTGCGGATTGGATCCGGAGGAACCGGGCCGAATGTCGCGGAACAGCGCTGTCCCCAACGAGGTGCCGTCAGTCCGCCAAAGTTCGCGGCCATGGTTCGGCGTCTCGGCCACAAAATACGTGAAAGTGCTGAACCGTACGAAGGAGTCGGGATTCGATGGCGGAGTCGGGCTGGAGATGCCAATATCGCGCACGACCGAGATGGATGGCGTCACTCGATCTTCGAGTGTCTCGCAGCGGAGCCGGGGATGCACAAACAGATTCTTGCGACGCCTGCGGCTCATGGTGGTACTCCAGAATGAATTTTCTGCTGGGGAATCGTCGTCCTCTGCCAAAAGCAGTCAAGAATGAATGAGTATCTGTCAGTTCGAGTGGCAGTCGAAAAGGCTCGCTGCGATTGTAACCTGCCGCAGCGAGCCTTCAAGCGAAAAGTGTCACGATCCGACAAACACGCCGCTGGTGATAGCTTGCCGATGCGGTCGAACCAGCCGATTTCGGCGTGCGGTGACTCGCTGGTCGAAGCGAGCGGCGACTTGATGGCACTGGTATGCAAACTCTAGTGGTCGCCTTGCTGTGACATTTATGCCTCCAAAGCGGGTTCGGGCGAGATACACAACAAGTGTCGTTTGCCAATCCTGTACACTTTTAGCGTCGAAAACCCGTCTACTTCATCAACGTGACGAGCTACATAAGCCCAAAGGTTATGTGATTTGTTGTGGCATGCAGAATAATGGAAGGCAAAATTGACTTGCTGATTTCGCACAATCGCGCTGGCAACATCCAGCAGGAAAATTGATTCTGAGAACTACTTTTCTCAGCAGCCCGCACGTTCGTTCACTGCGATCCGGTCAACTCTTTGCGAAGCTTAGCGGTTCGCACCAGTGAGGTTGCTCCACATTCATGGTCAGTGCTACTGCGTGCTGCTTGGGAAGCGGGACCTTGGGCAGTAACGCTGTGCCGCGTGATCTGTACTCCGACAAGTCAAACCGTTACCCCAAAGCTGAGGGCCTTGGCAGGAAGTGTGGTAACGATTATCTGCCTTGGGCGGGACCGGGGCTCCGGTACTGAGTTTGCCGGCCGGGGGTGGCAGTGGATCCCAGATGGTCCATGTGTCACACTGGATCGGCAGGATTGCCGTGGAGTTGGATAATGGGCATGACGCTATTTATCGCACTGGCTCTCGTCCCGGGCGTCGATGCCTTTGGCGGGGCGAAAAAAGAACCACTCGGTCCGAAAGCTTACCCACCTGTCTATGTCCCCGCGGATGCCCCAACCGGGTATCTTTATCAGCCCGCAATTGACCTCAGAACGGTGCCGCGGGGACCAGAGGTTTTGTACACACCGCATGCCGGCGACTTGCTGCTGCTCAGTGACCCCGATCCGCTTTTCAATGTCCTGTACGTGATCGCCCGGAGCGGAAAGCCGGGCCATTGTGCCGTGGTGGTCACTATGCCGGATGGTGGTACCGGCGTGCTCGAATCCGGGTTCAGCTACACACCTTGGACACGGGTGACGCCGATTGCTTATTGGATGAATCTGTATGCAGGTCACATCTGGGTGCGACAGCGCGAGACACCGCTTTCGCCGGAGCAGGAATGCCGGCTGACGGAGTTCGCCAAGCTGGCGGACGGCGGGCAGTACGCCAAGCCGAAGTTCGCAATGCAACTGACTCTGTTTCGGTCCCGCAACCCGATCGTTACGCGGTTTGCGGGTAAACCTGTTGGCCCCGGTCACAAATACGTTTGCGTGCAGATCGTGGTTGAGGCACTCGTGTACGCGGGGTTGGTCGACGGGAAGTCCACACGGCCCGCGGCGACCTATGCGCAGGACCTGTTTTATGACCGGTCACGGAACCCGTACATCGACCGACACCCGCCGCTGGCCGGGAAGGGCTGGGGTGCTCCGCAGTTGTGGACCCCGATTCCGGGAACAGCCCTTCGCGGGAGCAATCGGCTGCCGCCGTTACCTTGGCCCGGTGCAGGTGGAGCACACCTGGTCAATCCGATCCCCAATGGCGGCGATCAACCTCCGACACCCACTGTCATCGCATTCGTGCCTGGCGACGCCCGCCCCATCTCACCGGTCGAAGATCGCCCGGCACGCATCGGCTTCCTGGATCGACCCTATCGCCTGCTTGGCCGCAAATAAGATTTTCGTTCCTCGCCACTATTTGTCTTTCTTGTCTCTCTTTCCAATGAAGTCGTACTCCGACTTATTGCCCATGAATTCCGCCACGGCTTTCCCTTTGAACATATCACCATCGATCTTGAGCGTAAAATCGATGGGGATCTCGTTGTCCATAAACTTCCGCACGACGGAAAACGTCAGCGTGTCGTCTTTCAGTTTCACATTCCTCAGCTTCTCATCCTTCTGATCCGGCCAGTTCATTTTTCCGACAAGTTTGTCCGCGTCCTTTTTGATCGTCATTTCGGTCGTGAGCTTTTTGTCGGCGATCGTGTACTCGCACCTCCACGTTCCGACTGGATCGACCTTGCCTGCTGCGCCCACGACGCCGCAGACTCCGAGCACAAACGTTACTGAGAGAATCGCATTCATGATCGCCTCCGAGAAATGAGTGCTGATAGCGGCCTGAGGTAAACCGTTATCAGCACTTACAACGTATTAATTAACGCTCGTCTCCGGTTCCGCTGGAGTGGGGAATTGTTTCTGCATCCATGCTTGCCAGAGCGATGTCTCGCGGGCGACGTTTGTGGTGGCCTGATCGCCATAGAGGTAGAGGTTCACGCCAACCATGATCTGTCCGCAGTTGTAGGTGCCAAGGGCTGCCACCCCCGGCCCAGGCTTGTCGAGCCGCAGCAGGGCGTCGTTTGGAGTCTGGGTGAAGTGCTCTACCACGCCGCTGAGCGTCGGGACACCGGGAGGTGTTGTCCAACGCTGCCCAATGCTCAGGCCTTTCAGTCCCATGGCAGTTGTCAGAGTCTCCCATACCTCCGCTTCCGTCCCCTGAGCCGAGGCCATGTTCTGCATGATTGCCGAGCGTTGGCCGCGGAAGTGCGTGAGATAGATCCGCAGGGTGCGGAAGAAGCCAGGCCAGCCGTGTTCGGTGCCTTCAAGCTGGTTATCCCAGTCGTCGGTGGCAGCAAAGAGGCTGTGCACAACGCGGACGATGCAGGTGCCGCCAGCCTTCGCTTCCACGGTCCATTCCGTAGCCATTGGTGGCATCTCGGGCGTCCAACCGGGCGATTCGGCAGCGAACATCCGCGGCGGATCCCACGCAGTCACCGCGGCGCTGGACTCCATCCCCGGACCAAAGTTCGACTTCACCGCGACCGGCTTTCCATCGACTTCCTCCATCACGGTCGGCACAAACCACGACGACACGCCCGGCCCGGTGGCGATGGCCTGCCAAACTTCCTCCGGCGTGCCGGGAACCTCGGTCTCAACCTGGATCGAACGGCGTCCAGATGGTTCTTTCTTCACGCTCATGACGGCTCCTAGGAAACGGGTTTCTGCGGCAAGGGGTGTGCCACGACCACCAGGCGATGCGCGCGGCCGCCGGGGGCGGATTCATCGTGATACTTCGCAACCAGCTTCGCGATGGCATCGGCGAGTTCGGTGCTGAACGCCGCCCGGTCCGTCGCCGACCGGAAACGAATCTCGGTATCCACCGCCAGGGTCGCCAAGCGTGTACCTGCCTCTTTCGCACGGCGAACGAGGTCGCCCACCTCGCGGACGATCCGTGCTCCGAGGGCGATGAGGTAGCTTGCGGAGAGTCGATCGATTTCCCGATTCAGATCAACTGCAACAGGGCCCAACGCACTCGGCGAAACAACGTAGCAAGCGGCTGTCGCGACAAGAAGTCGCTCAGTCAGTCCGCCCCATTTGCGTTCCTGGGCCAAGCGTACCAGCCCGTTCGCTTCCAGCGTGTGTAAATGATAGTTGACTTTTTGCCGCGCCAAGCCGACCCGCATGGCCAACGTCGCGGCAGAGGCCGGCGTCGCCAACTGCGAGAGGAGCCGACTGCGGATAGGCTCCAAAGCCACCGCCGCTGCTGCCGGATCATCGATAACTTGGATGTCGAGCATCCGGAAATCGTAGCCTTGACAACAATTGTTGTCAATCAGAAAGCAGGCCTATTTGTCAAATTCGTGCAGTCGATGGGGTGTCGCAGAAGTGCGGAGTTACGGCACACACGGCATGGCTCGTCGGAGATTGTCATTCTCCGAGGACTTTCACCAGGACCCGCTTCGCGCGATGGCCGTCGAACTCGCCGTAGAAAATCTGCTCCCACGGGCCGAAGTCGAGTTTCCCCTTCGTGATCGCCACCACGACTTCGCGGCCCATGATCTGGCGTTTCAAATGAGCGTCGGCATTGTCTTCGCCGGTGCGGTTGTGGTGGTAGTGGTTCGGGTCGGGATTGAAGGGTGCCAACTGTTCGAGCCACACGCCGAAATCGTGATGCAGGCCCCGCTCGTCGTCATTGATGAACACACTGGCCGTGATGTGCATCGAGTTGACGAGGACCAGACCTTCCTTCACGCCGCTCTGATCGATGGCGTCCTGCACTTGCGAGGTGATGTTCAGGAAGCCCATTTTGGTCGGCATGTTGAAGCTCAGATAGACGGTGCGTGATTTCATCGGCAGGCCTCGGCGGAACTGGCAGGTGCGGGAAGACCGCACGACCGGCATACTCTGCCGCTCAGAGCGGATGTTAGCAAAAACTGTTGCCACGGGACTTGCGAAACGTGTTAGAGTGAAGTGTCAATTCCATTTTGCACTTCGGAGGCCGTAGAATGTCACGGTCCAGCCCACGCCGGGGATTCACACTCATCGAATTGCTCGTGGTCATTGCCATCATCGCCGTGCTGATCGGCCTGCTGTTGCCGGCGGTGCAGAAGGTCCGCGAGTCGGCGTCGCGGTCGCGCTGCGGCAACAACATCAAACAACTCACGCTCGCCTGCACCATGTATCACGATGCGACCGGCGGGCTGCCCCCGGCTCTCCTCTTCAACTACACCACGCCGTGGGAGAACATCAGCGATTACAACACCAATTTTGGCCCGAACTGGGCGGTGCACGTGTTGCCCTTCATTGAGCAGGGCAATCTGGCGAACAGCATCGGCGACGGCATCGAGAGCTACCGCCGCACGGGTGACCCCGCCTGGCGCTCGATCCGCTCGACGCCGATCCGGCTCTTTCTCTGCCCGTCGGACACTGGCAGTGCGATACCCTGTGGTCGTGCGGGCGGAAATTGGGCCCGCGGCAACTACGGCGCCA
>JBGSSZ010000661.1:0-15857 GCA_041736785.1 Limnoglobus sp. | reverse complement strand
GCCTGCGGCGACGTATTTCCGCAAAAACCAGTGCTTTCTCTACTGAAGTAGACGATACGCCTGCAAGCTTCGCTGCGCGATTTGCCCAAAAACACCGAGAATACTAGAGATATTTGCGTTCTGCGACGGACACTAGCTAGTAATGCTCAAAACCGGCAGCGAGAGCGAAACGACCATCGAGCGACTGACGGCCGAAGTCGCGGCGCTGCGGGCGGAGGTCCGCAAGCTCAGCGAGAAGAAATAGCATCACGAGGCACGACCGTAAGGGAGTGATTTTTCAGAGCACTCCCTCACGGTCGTGCCTCGTAAGATGCATTCATGAATGACTATCTGAACCCGAACATCCCTGCCAATTTGAACCGGGTCGCCATCCCAATTGTGGAAGCGACCGAGGAAACCCTGCAAGGCTACGGCCGGTTGGTCGACGATCCATCAACCTGCAAGGTCGAGATCGTCCGCTGGCCGGCGCAAGGGTGGCGGCCCGTTGATCCCGATACCGGCGACGAAGCCGGCACCACCGAAGGCATCTTCATCAGCGAGTGGAAAGGCGACATTCTCTACGGCCGCAACGCCGCGGTCGGCGGGCACTACATCCTCGGCTACGCAGTTGAACCCGGCGACGCCCGCGACGATCATACCCGCGCCCCCGAACGGCTGGTGCTCTGGCACGCCAACTACCACCCCGATGGCGGACAACTTTTTTTCCCCCGCGAGCCGGGGCCCTTTCTCGTCCCGCTGGCCCTGCCGGGCGACGACATCCGCCCGGAGCAGTTCGTCGCCTTCCTGCTCGATGGCTCGCGCGGGCTCTACATCCATCCGAATGTCTGGCACGAAGGGGTCTTCGCCATTTCCGGGACGAGGCAGTTCTTCGACAAACAGGGGGCGGTGCACGCCCGCGTCTCGGTCGATTTCCCCCGCGAGTTCGAGTGCTTGCTGGAAATCGACCTCCGCGGAGCGACCTCGGCATAGCGGGAATGTAAGGATTACACTTGACGCCGCGACTTGCCCGGTTTATGGTCCGACCCCAACTGACCATTTTCTACTCATTGCGCCGGGGGCCGCATGGACGCGGCGAGCAGTTCCAAACCACTTCGTCGCCTGCTGCTGCGGGCCGTGGCGGTGTATGCACTCTTTGCGATCGTTTCGTTCGCCATCCAGGCGACCGGCGACGATCGCAGCAAGCTGCTGCCCCTCGGCGACGGCGCCCAGGATCCGAAGAACCCCGTCTTCAACACGAACCCCGACGATCCGTTCCCGATGCCGCCGGAGTTGGCGGGCGTGAACCTGATGGCTCAGACGGCGGACGAAGCCCACGCCAAGAGCACGGGTTGCATCGTCTGCCATACCGATGCGCACGATCCGCACTACAAGGAGACGGTGAAGCTCGGCTGCACGGACTGCCACGGTGGCGATGCCAACGCGACGACCAAGGAAGTGGCTCACATCGCGCCGCGGTATCCGCAGTTCTGGCCGACGAGCGCGAATCCGCAGCGGACCTACACACTGCTCAATCACGAGTCGCCGGAGTTCATCCGCTTTATCAACCCCGGCGACTTTCGTATTGCCCACATCGGCTGCGGCACGGCCAACTGCCATCCGAAAGAAGTGCAGACGAATCGCAAGCAGATCATGAGCACAGGCTGCATGCTCTGGGGCGCGGCACTCTACAACAACGGCGCGGTGCCGTTCAAACGGGCCCGCTACGGCGAAGCCTACGGCATGAACGGCGCGAGCCTGAAGATCAAGAGCTTCCCGCCGCCGAACGAAGAGGAAATGACCAAGAAGGGCGTCGTGCCGTTCCTGGAGCCGCTGCCGCGGTTTGAAAACTCTCAGCCGGGCAACATTCTGCGATTCTTTGAGCCGGGTGGACGCTTCCTCGTCGAGGTGGGTATCCCCGAGCGACTGGAAGAACCGGGTCGCCCGCGGGCACGCCTCAGTATCCGCGGGCTCGGGACCATCAACCGTACCGACCCCGTGTTCGTGGGCCTGAACAAAACGCGGCTCTTCGACCCGACACTGAATTTCCTCGGCACCAACGATCAGCCCGGCGACTACCGCTCCAGCGGCTGCACCGCGTGTCACGTGATTTACGCCAACGACCGCTCGCCCATCCACTCGGCACAGTATGCCAAGTACGGCAATCGCGGGCAGAGTGCCAGCACCGATCCGACCATTCCGAAAGACGAGAGCGGTCACCCGATCCAGCACCGCTTCACCAACAGCATCCCGACCAGCCAGTGCATGGTCTGCCACGTGCACCCCGGCACGACGGTGATGAACTCGTACATCGGCTATCAGTGGCACGATCAGGAGACGGAAGCACGGCTGCTTTATCCCGAAAAGCAAAAGGATCCCACGCCGGCGGAACTGATCCGCACGATGATGCGCAATCCCGATGAGACCGCCGCCCGCGGCAACTGGGGCGAGCCCGAGTTCCTCGCGAATCTCATCGACCTCAATCCGTATTCGAGCAAGACGCAGTTCGGCGATTTCCACTCGCATGGATGGATGTTCCGGGCTGTGTTCAAGAAGGACCGCGAAGGACACTTGCGTGATCACTTTGGCGAACTGGTCGGCCCACCGACACCGGCGATGCTGGCGAAAGCCGTGAACTTCCCGATCACAGTGAAAGAGTTCAACAAGAAAGAAGATGTCGGCACCGTGGCTCAGGCCAAGGAAGCTGAGAAGAAATTCGACTGCCAGCGGGCCGGGCAACCGGTGCATCTCATGGACATTCACATGGAAAAGGGGATGCACTGCATCGACTGTCACTTCAGCCAGGACATGCACGGCAACAACCGCCTGCAGATGGAAGTGCGCGCCGCGACGGAGATCGGTTGCATCGACTGCCACGGCACGGCGACGAAGTACACGACGCTGAAAACCAGCGGTCCCGCCAGCTACACGAGTGCGGCTGACGGTCAGGGGCGCAACCTCGCCGCACTCAAGACACCGTTCGGAAAACCACGCTTTGAAGTGCAGGACCTCGGCGACGGCAAGAAACGATTCTTCCAGAACTCCATGGTCGAAAAGGGCGTCCGCTGGGAAGTCGTCCAGACCGTCGACACCATCACCAAGGGGCACCCGCGTTACAGTGCCAAGAGCGATCTCGCCAAGACCGTGCGCGTCGAAAATGGCCAGATGGCCTTCGGCACCACCGGCTTCAATGAGAAGAACTGCGCTCATGCCAACGACAACATGAGTTGCATCGCCTGTCATACGAGCTGGAACCCGAGTTGCTTTGGCTGTCACCTGCCGCAGCGGGCCAACATTAAGAGCCCGGTGCTGCACAGCGACGGCGACGTGACCCGCAACCTCACAGCGTACAACTTCCAAACGCTCACGAGCAATGTGTTCATGCTCGCCAAAGACGGCGACGTGACCGGCAACCGCATCGGCCCGGCACGCTCAAGCTGTGCGATTCACGTGGGCTCGTACAACGGCAACCGCGAAGCGATCTACTCGCAGCAGCAGACTATCTCGAGCCCCGGCTTCGGCGGCACCGCGTTCAGCACCAACGTGCCGCACACCGTGCGCGGCGGGGGTGTCCGCGAAACCAAACAGTGCACCGACTGCCACGTCAGCGACAAGAACGACAACAACGCCATCATGGCCCAACTGCTGATGCAGGGCACCAACACGGTGAATTTCATCGGCAAGTGGGCGTGGGTCGCCGCAGGCGAGGAAGGTCTGCAAGCCGTGCAGGTGACGGAGCAGACCGAACCGCAAGCGGTGTTCGGCAGCGATCTGCACGCCTACGCGTATCCGCAGAATTACGAGAAGCACAAGGAAGAAGGCGGCTTGCTGCACGCCGCACACGAGCATCCTGGTTACGACATCAAGGATGCGATCAAGCACCCGTTCCGAGCCGCGGATATTCTGCAGGTCCAGGCTCGCGGGGAATATCTCTACGCCGCTTGCGGTCACGACGGCGTGCGCGTCTTCGACATCGCCATGATCGACAACAAGGCGTTTTCGGAGCGGATCACCACCGCGCCGGTGTCGCCACGCGGGCAGAAGTTCCACGTCGAGTCCAAGCACGCGGTGTATGTGGCGGCACCGACCACGGTCGCTGTCGATCCCACACGCAAGAGCATGCCTGAGAACAAAGAGCAGTCGGCGCATCCGATCTTCGGCTATCTCTACGTCGCCGACAAGGAAGAAGGACTCATCCTGATCGGAGCCGCGACCACCATCGACGGCAACCCGGTGAACAACTTCCTCAAACGCGAACTCACCTACAACCCTGACGGACTGCTGCACGGTGCCTGTTTCGTGCAGATTGTGGGTCACTATGCGTACGTCTGCTGCGACGCCGGGCTCGTGGTGCTCGATCTCGACAATCCCAAGGAGCCCGCTGTGAAGTGCGTGCTCGGCAAGGAATGCACGATCAGCCATCCCAAGTGCGTGCAGGTGCAGTTCCGCTATGCGTATGTCGTCGACGAAGAAGGGATCAAGGTCTTCGACACGACCGACATCAGCATGCCGAAGCCAGTCAGCAAACTGAAGCTTGAGGGAGCGCACTCGATCTATCTGGCCCGAACCTATGCCTACGTCGCAGCGGGTGAGAAGGGCCTGGCGATTCTGGATATCACCAACGCTGCCGTGCCCAAAATCGATCAGTTCTTCACCGCGGGCGGTCAGTTGAACGATGTCCGCGACGTGAAGCTTGGCATGACCTATGTCAGCAGTTTCGCCTACATCGCCGACGGCAAGAACGGCATGCGAGTCGTGCAACTCACCAGCACCGACACACCAGGCTATGAGGGCTTCAGTCCCAAACCGACGCCGCGGCTGGTGGCGACCTATCGCATTCCGAAGAACGGCAAGGCGCTCGGCATCAGCAAGGGCCTCGACCGCGACCGGGCAGTGGATGAGAGCGGACACCAGATCGGCGTCTTCGGCCGCGTGGGAGCACGACCGCTGACCTACGACGAACAGCGCAAACTCTACTATCGCGACGGCAAGCTCTGGTATGTCAGCGACGACCCCAAGAGCCCGCTCTACAAGGAGCGATTGCCGCTGGAGCGACCCGCAGGTACCAAGTAATGTGAATGGGAGGCAACGATGGCGTCGCCTCACCATCGTGAAACTTTAACCGCACATCACGCTCCTGCAAGAGTCACCATGCCGCCTGGTTTCAGTTGGATCGATGAACCGCACCTCGCGGCGATGGCGTACCCCCATTCGCCGGAAGACATCGTCTGGCTGCGCAGCCAGGGGATCGAAGTGATCGTCTCACTGACAGAAACGCCCGCACCGCGAGCGTGGATCAATGAAGCGGGGCTAATGCTAGTGCATGTGCCGGTGCCCGATATGACCGCACCGGACGCGGAACAGTTTGAGACAATCCTCGATGCGATCGAGCAGGCCAACGCGTCGGGGTTGGGCGTGGCGGTACACTGTGCCGCGGGGCGGGGCCGAACGGGGACCGTGGTGGCTGCGTACCTGGTCCGCGATGGGATGAGTGCCGATCAGGCGATCGCCAAGACGCGGATGCTGCGCCCCGGCTCGATCGAAACCTACGCCCAGGAAGAAGCCGTGCAGGACTACGCCCGCCGCCGACGCTAAACCGTGCGAACAAGAAGACTATTGCCTTGCTGGCGCTGCGGACTTGTGAACGGACTCAATTCGACTCGAGCGTGTTTCGTATAAACGCCACGCCGTGCTGGATGTCGACGAATCGCTGGATCTGATCTCCCACTTCGCGTTCGATGCAGAGCGGGCCGCAATACCCGACTTTCTTCAGCAGGCGAATCACCGCTGCGGTGTCAGTCTCACCCTGACCGAGCGGGACTTCCTCGCCCCAGGTTCCTTTCGTCGCGGGTCGCCTGGCGTCTTTCATGTGCACGCTGCGGATGTCCGGTGCGAGCCGTTCGATCGCTGCGAGCGGGTCGTCCATGTCGTAGAGCAGCACATTGGCGGGATCGAAATTCACTTTGACGTTCGGGCACTTGAGATCGTCGAGCGTCTGCCGCAGCAGGGTGCTGGTCTCCTGTCCAGTCTCGAACGCGAGCGTGATATCGCCAGCCAGGTCCGCGGCTTTGGCGAGCGTGTCGAGGAAGCTCCGGCGGCCCCCCGCACCGACCTCCGGCAGGTAGCCCGCATGAAACATCAGGTCGCTCAGGCCCAGTGCACGGGTGCGTTCCAATCCCCATTTCAGCACGTCGAGTCGCTCTGCCCGCGTCGCGGGATCGGCGAAGCCGCCGGTGCGCTCAATGTGTGCCGGGGTGGTGTAGTCCTCGCCCGGGAAGCCGAGCATCGCCCCGCTCATGCGGAATCCCGCAGCCCGTGCCGCCACGGGCATGGCGTCCCCTTCGTCCCATGCCGCGTGGTGCGGGTCACCACAGGCGATCTGCACCACGTCAATTTCCAGTCGATTCAGGAACTCTGAGAGTTCGGCAATCGTCTTGACTTGCAGCGACCAACTGCAGACGCCAATCGCAAATGGTTCAATCTTTGGCACGGGAGTTTCTCTCTTGTGAATTACGCAGGAATGACACTGTCAGCGTTGTGACCAAAAGGCCTAAATAACAAGCCAGAATCGCCAAATGGCCGCACTGTCGCATGGCGAAAAACCTGTCGGGAGATCCGACACTGCCCAGCAACCCGGACAATCAACGGGACCGAGTCCGGATGACCGGGTTGGATATTGGAAAATGTGTCGCGAAGATTCCGACACTCCGTTTGTAGTGGTCTTACGAAAACCCGAACACGCTCCGCTTCGCCTCAGGAGCACGGTCGGGGTGAACGGTGTGGCTCGCATCGCCCATGTGAGCTAGCGCCGAACCCCGGCCGGTTAACACACACTACACCGGCTTCTTCCATTCCTGGATCTTGCGGTACAGCGTGCGCTCGCTGATGCCCAGCATCTTCGCCGCGTCCATGCGACTGTTGTCGCACAGCGCCAGCGCTTGCTCCGTGTAAAAGCGTTCCACCTCGTCCATCGGTCGACCGATCAGGCCATCCGCCCCCGATGCTGCAGGCGCACTTTCCGTGTAACCCTCGACCACGATACCCGTGTCTTCCGGCAGATCGTCCGCACCGAGCACGCCGTCGTGATCGAGAATGAGCATGCTCTCGAGCACGTTGCGAAGCTGGCGCACGTTGCCGGGCCAGTCGAAGAGTGCAAACGCCTTCCGCACGCCGTCGCTGACGCCGCTGACGGTCTTACCGTGCCGGGCCATCAGGCCTTTGAGAAAGTGATTGGTCAGCAGCGGGATGTCGTCTTTTCGTTCCGCGAGCGTGGGGATGCGGATCACGCCCACCTTGAGCCGGTGTAGCAGATCCATGCGGAACTTGCCGTCTTTCACCATGGCATCGAGGTCCTGATTGGTCGCCGCGACAACGCGGACATCGACTTTCACGGGTGCGTTCGCCCCGATGCGAGTGACTTCGCCGTTCTCGAGGACGCGGAGGAGCTTGGCCTGCAAACTCGCCGGCATGTCGCCGATCTCGTCGAGAAAGAGCGTGCCGCCGTTGGCATATTCAAAGCGGCCCTTGCGCTCCCCCTTGCTGCCGGTGTATGCACCGTCGATGTGGCCGAACATTTCATCGTCGAGCAGGTTTTCATTCAGCGCGGCACAGTTCATCGCCACATACGGCTTGGCCTTCCGCGGGCTGTTGGTGTGCAGTGCCTTGGCGGCGAGCTCCTTGCCGCTGCCGTTCTCGCCAAAAATGAGCACCGGTGCCATCGTCGGGGCGAACGCCTTCAGCTTGCGGATCACCGTTGTCATGCCGGGGCTGTTGCCCACGACGCCTTCATAGCCGAATTTTTCGTCAAGCTGGCGCCGGAGTTCGCGATTGTTCTGCACGAGGGCCACACGCTTCGCCGCCTGTTTCACGGTCTCGCGAAGCTCGGTCATGTCGTAGCTTTTTTCGAGATAGTGAGCGGCACCGAGCTTCATGGCTTCCACGGCGGTTTTGTGATCCGCATTGCCCGTGATGACGTAGACCTCGGCGTCGGGCTGCTTCTCGCGGCAGAGCTTCACGATCGCCAGGCCATCGACATCAGCCATTTTCAGGTCGGTCAGCACGACGTCGAATTCACCGTCTTCGATGCGAGCAGCCCCCGCTTTGCCACTGGTCGCCACCGTGCAAACGCAGCCATCCCGCTCGAGACATTCGCCCATCGCCGAAGCGAGGTTCTTCTCGTCGTCAATCACCAGTACGCGCAGCGAGTCACTCATGCAGTCATTATGCGAATTGTTTTCCCGCAGTGCATCGGATAAGCTCATTGCATCCCGCCGAGGCTCTCTCATGTCGCGTCCGTATCGCTGGCTTGCCGTTGGTTCACTCACTTTCATCTGTGTCAGTGCCGTATTGGTGGCACAAAGCGACAAGCCGAGTGGGGCGAAGCAGGCCGAAGCTGCAAAAGCGCTTTTGGCCAAACTTCCTGCCGAGGCCAAGGCCAAAGCGATGTTCACCTTTGACGATCCCCACCGCACCGCGTGGTACTTCACGCCGCGGCAAGAGAAGAAGCAGTCGCTGCGGAAAGGTCTCATGATCGCTGACATGACAGCCGCGCAGAAGGAAGCCGCACTCGCACTCCTCAAATCCGGGCTCAGCAATCAGGGCTTTGAGCAGGCCAGCACCATCATGAGTCTGGAGGGAGTGCTCAATACTCTCGAGGGCGATCGCGGTGGAAACGTCCGCGATCCGAATTGGTATTTCGTCAGCATCTTCGGCGAGCCTTCGAACACCGGTTCCTGGGGTTGGCGGTTCGAAGGGCACCACTTGTCTGTAAACGTCACACTGAACAATGGCGAAGTGGTCGACGCCACGCCGGTGCTCTTTGCGAGCAATCCCGCGGAGGTGAAATCGGGACCCAGGAAAGGCCTGCGAGCACTGCCGGGCATCGAGGAAACTGTGAAGGAACTCATCGCCAGCCTGGACGAGGTCCAGCGTAAGACGGCACGACAAGCCAAACAGTTCAGCGAAGTCCGCGAGGGGTATGCCGAGGCGAAAGTCGGCGAGCCCGTGGGCATCACTCACGGAAAGCTCCGCGACGAGCAGAAGAAACTGCTCGAAAAGCTGATGACGATGTACTCCACCCGCATGCCGCCGGATGTGAGTGTCGCCGAATGGCAGCGGCTGCGGCAGGCCGGAATCGATAAGGTTCACTTCGGATATTGCATTGAGGAGAAGAAACCCGGCCAACCTTATACATATCGCATTCAAGGGCCGACGTTTGTGGTCGAGTTCTTGAATGTTCAGGCAGACTCCGCCAAAAATCCCGCCAATCACATTCACAGTGCATGGCGCCGACTGCCGGCGGACTTTGTTAAGAAATAACACACCCATCCTCTAACATGCTTCGTTGTCTTCGAAACCAAGGATCTCTCCCATGCTAGCTGTCTTGCTGTCACTGAGTCTGCACGCCGCCCCGGCGACTGGGCTGACGCCGGAGAAAGCCGCCGCGGCGATGACCGTGCCGGAAGGCTTCAATGTCACGCTCTTCGCCGGCGAGCCCGACGTGCATCAGCCCGTGGCATTCTGCTTCGACGACCGTGGACGGCTCTGGGTTGTTGAGGCCTTCACCTACCCGCAACGGCACCCGCATCCCGGACCGTTGCTGCCAGAGAAGGAAAAAGCCAAAGGCGACAAAGTCCTGATCTTCGAGGACACCGATGGCGATGGCAAATTCGACAAACGCACAGTCTTCATTGAAGGCTTGAACCTGGTCAGCGGCATTGAATATGGCTTCGGCGGCATCTATATCGGAGCCGCTCCGTACTTCATGCATATTCCCGTCAAGGACGACAAACCCGCCGGGCTGCCGGTGATTTTGCTCGACGGCTGGGGCTATCAGGACACTCACGAAACCTTAAACAGCTTCATCTGGGGCCCCGACGGTTGGCTCTACGGTTGCCATGGCGTATTCACGCATTCCAAGGTCGGCAAACCCGGCACGCCTGACAAGGACCGCACTAAAATCAACGCAGGCTATTGGCGTTTCCATCCCACTCGCAAGGTCTTCGAAGTCTTCGCCGAGGGCACCAGCAATCCGTGGGGCCTCGATTACAATCAATATGGCGATTTCTTCGCCAGTTGCTGTGTGATCCCGCACCTCTTCCACATTGTGCAAGGCGGCCGCTACATCCGCCAGGCGGGGCAGCACTTCAATCCGCATACATATCTCGAAATACCCACCATCGCCGATCACCGGCACTATGTCGGAAACCAATGGAACAACGACGACCGCTCGAAGAGCAGCGACTTTGGTGGCGGTCATGCCCACTGCGGGCTGATGTGCTATCAGGGCGGGGCATGGCCCAAGGAATATCACGGCCAACTCTTCATGGGCAATATCCACGGGCAACGGATCAATATGGACATCCCCAAACCGAAAGGCAGCACCTACGTCGCTAGCCACGGCAAGGATTTCCTGCTCGCCAACGACAAGTGGGCCCGGTTCATCGCCATGAAGTACGGTCCTGATGGCAATATGTATGTCATCGACTGGTACGACGCCCAGGCTTGTCATCGCCAGGAAAAGGAGATCTGGGACCGCACGAACGGCCGCATCTACAAGGTCAGCTACCGCGGCACGAAGCCGGTCGTGGGCCTCGATCTGCAGAAATGCACAGACGAGGAATTGACGAAGCATCTGTCCAATGAAAATGAATGGTATGTTCAGCGGGCGAAGCGGATTCTTCAGGAGCGTTATTCGCAGGGTCTTGACGCCGCTCAGCGTTTCAAGCAATTAGAAAAGTCAGGTAAGGCTGATCCCACGAAGGTGCTGCGAACTGAGCTTGTCAAAGAGGCTGTGAACAATCCCAGTGAACGTGTCCGGTTGCGCATGAATTGGGCGCTCAATAACATCGAGCAGGCAGAAACTGCCCACTACGAGTACGGACAGGCGAATCCCAGCAAGTTCAACGAGACAATGCGGTCAATGGATTCATCACCCCACGTGCGAGCCTGGCTCTGGAAGCAATACTATGAAGATCCAACGGGCTTTAAAATCCATGCACAAAACGCGAATGAGCTAGAACAGTTTTTACAGAGTGAAACAGATCCGGCGGTCTTGCTCACATTCGCGTCTGTCGCACAGCGTTACTCACCCGAACATGCGATGGATTTTGTTTCGGCTCTTACAAAACACAAACTTCCCGCCGATGATCCACTGACCGAAATCATGATGTGGTATGCCATGGAGCACGCGTGTGCTGACTCTCCCAGTGTTGTGCTACTGGATGCTGCGGAAACTGGCAAACCGACACTCGTCCAACTTACAGCCCGGCGAATGGTCACTCACAGGGATTTTATTGAACGCAATCAAGACACCGTCCACAGCATGAAACATTTCAGCACACAAATGCAGACTGCGTGCTTGCGCGGTGTGAGAGATGGCCTGAAGCAATCGCGGAATCTGAAGCTCGCATCGGAATGGACCGAATCTCTCAAGCAGCACCACAAATCCTCTGATCCGAATTTAAGCAAAGTCGCATTTGAGATGCTGGTCCTTCTGCGCGACCCTAGCGCGATGGAGGTCTTGCGCAAGTCGGTCCCGAACGAGACCCTGACAGCGTCAACGCGACTCGAAGCATTTCAATCGCTGCTCGAAGCCAAGGACGCATCTTTGAAGCAAATGCAAAGCTCATTGCTGAAAGACGCCGTGCTGCGAGCTGCTGCCATACGTGCAATGGCGACCATCGGTGATGCCACAGCTCCAAAAATGCTGCTGGAGTCTTACTCCACATTTGGCGTATCCGAAAAGCGCGACGTTGTGACCGTGCTGGCTACCAAGCCCGCTTTCGCTACCGCTCTCCTCGACGCCCTCGCGGCGAAGACGATCCCCATGAGCGATGTGCCCGCGGAGACGATCCGCCAACTGCGGTCGTTCAAGAACAAAGACCTCGACGCCAAGATCGCCGCGGTGTGGGGGACGTTCCGCGATACGCCGGCGGAGCGGAAGAAATTCATCGCGGCCTGGAAGAGCAAGCTGGCACTCACACATACGCCCGATCTCGCCGCGGGGCGGGCAGTGTTTGCCAAGACATGCGCACAGTGCCACGCTCTCTACGGCAGCGGCGGCAACGTCGGACCGGAAATCACCGGTGCAAACCGCAGCGACATCAACTATCTGCTTGAAAACATCTTCGACCCCAGCGCGGTGATTCCGAAGGAATATGCCGCGACGACCTTCGACCTCGCCGACGGCCGCAAAGTGACCGGGATCGTCAAACAGGATGGCCCGCAGATCACACTGCAGACGGCGACGGAGGTGCTGAAGTTCGACGCGGCCGACGTGGAAAAGCGACAGGCTTCGGAGTTGTCGATGATGCCGGACGACCTGACCAAGCCACTCAATGAAGTGGATGTCAAGAACCTGTTCGCGTATCTAAAGCATCCGCAGCAGGTGGCGATGAAAGCCACTGCGGAGAACGCCAAGGAGTTTTTCAATGGCAAGGACCTCGCCAACTGGGATGGCGACAAGGAAGTCTGGAGTGTGGTCGATGGCGCGATCGTCGGCAAATCGACCGCAGGGCTCAAGAAAAACACCTTCCTCACCTCGGCACTGGAAGTGAGCGACTTCAAGCTGACGCTCAAGACCAAACTGACGCCGAACGCGGCGAATTCGGGGATTCAATTCCGCAGCGTGCGGATCGACGGCGGCGAAATGCGCGGCCCGCAGGCGGACATGGGAGCCGGGTGGTGGGGCAAGCTCTACGAGGAAAGCGGCCGCGGCCTGCTCGTCAAGGAGGGCGGTGAAGCTCACGTCAAGCCGGGCGAGTGGAACGACTACGCGATCGAAGCCCGCGGCCCCAGCGTGAAAATGTGGATCAACGGCAAGCTCGTCGCGGATTACAGCGATGACAAACTGGCGAAGAAAGGGCTGATCGGCCTGCAAGTCCACAGCGGCGGCCCGACCGAAGTGCAATTCAAGGATCTCAAGCTGGAGGTGCTACCCTGAGGCCGCAGAATCGGTGAAATCCTCAAGGTTTACCCCGTTTAACGCCGATACCTTCGAGACGCCTTGGAGGTATTGGGCATGGCCACCGCATTACTCGAACGGATCGCCGCGTTTCGGCAGAAGCTGGACGCGATGGACACGCTGACGCTGGAGCCGCCGCCCGCGGTGATCGCCCCGCCGGTCGTGCAAGCCCCCGTGCTCACCAGCCGGGCTCAGCAGCTTCTCCTCGCGGCCCGCGATCTGATCGCCAATCAGAAGCAGCTGCAAGTCGCGAGTAATGACCCGCTGGCCAGCTATCACCGCAGCACAGTGGGCCTGACCGAATCTGCGCTGCGGCTCGCCCAGCAACTTCCGGCCGAGAGCGTGGCACAGGACACCGCCTGCGACGGGCTCGAGCATTTGTTGAAAGTGATCGCTCAGCGAAACCACTCCCTGCAGAACGCATTGCAGTTTCGGGCGACCGACCAGCGCCGCGTGCAGGGCTTGGCGAACATTCTCACGGCGTTGCAGACCGGGCGGGCCATGACGCTGAATCCGCTGGTGGACTTGGCGAAGGAGCTTCTCGAAGATGCCCGCACCAGCACCCGGCTGCGGTTGCTCTGCCCTCTCGATTCTGAGAGTGTAGTCAACGCCATAGCGACGCATGCAGTGAATGTGGCGGGGATCGTGGCCCGGTTGCTGCCACACGACTACGAATGGGCAGCGAAGCCGATCCTGCCCGTGCTCGCGGCACTGGTGATGGATGTGGGGATGCTGAGCGTGCCCGCGGAGGTGATCTTCGCCCGGCGGCCGTTGACCAGCGACGAACGGCGGCGCGTCGAACTGCATCCACGCGAAAGCTCCGACCTTGTCCGCAAGTGCCTGCCCGATGGCGGTCCGCTGGCGGACATCGTGCTGGCCCATCACGAGCGGCCCGACGGCAGCGGCTATCCCAATGGGCTCCGCGGCGAGACGATCACGGTGCTGGCACGCTTTCTGAGCGCCGCCGACACGTATGCCGCTCTGGCCACGAGCCGACCGCATCGCGAGGCGATGGACACCCGCTCCGCACTTGGCGAAGTGCTGGCTCTTGCAGAGCAGGGCAAGCTCGATCGCGACTTCGCCGAGTATCATTTGAATCTGTCGTTCCATCCGATCGGCACGGTGGTGGAGTTGGTCGATGGCCGCATCGCCGTCGTGGCGACCACGCATGCCAAGGCACGACCGATGGTGTCGGTGCTCACCGATGTCGATGGCCAGGTGAAAGTCCGGCCCGAAATCGTGGACCTCGCCACAGCGGATCGCGGTGGGATTCTGCGGTCGATCCCGAAAAGCGAAAGCCGGGCCAAGCTTGCGGAGTGGTATCCGGAATTGTGCATCTAATATTCAGCCATGAGGAGCGAATGACTGGGGTCAGAGATCTGTCATGAGCTACTTCGCCGCAACGCGGCATCCCTGGGCGTGTCTGGTCTTTCTGCTTCCGCTGCTGGCGACGTACGAACTCGGCGTCGCCTGGATCGGAGGACAGGCGATCCCGCGCAACGGGGCCGACACGTGGCTGCGCTGGGCCCTTGAGCGCTATGGCTTCAATCAACTCCTCGCCGCACCTCTGCTCATCGTCAGCCTCTTCACACTGCGGACTCTGTGGTCGTGGAAGGACCGGCCCGGCAGCATTCTCGGCGTCGTCTTCGGCATGCTGGTCGAAAGCCTGGCGTACGCCGTCCTGCTCTGGATGATCAGCCGAAACTTCGCGATGCTTCTCGATCAGGCCGGGATCACGCTGCAGGTGCCCGGGCCGCAGTCGGTGGCCGCGATCACCTATGTCGGCGCGGGAATCTACGAAGAAGTGCTCTTCCGACTGGTGCTGTTCAGTGTGCTGGTCTTCGTGTTTCGGCTGACGCTGCTGGCGACACCGATGGCGGTGCTGCTGGCGTCTGTGCTCGCGGCGCTGGCGTTCGCGGCCGCACACCACATCGGGCCTTACGGCGAAGCGATGAACTCGCAGATCTTCCTGTTTCGCTTCTGTGCCGGGCTCTTCTTCACGGCACTCTATGTCTTCCGCGGCTTCGGCATCGCGGTCGGTGCCCACGCGGCTTACGATGTCCTCGCAGGCGTCGTCGTGGCCCAAACTTAAATCATTTCCGAAAGTTCCAACCAGATTGAAGTTCACCGCCCGCTGCAACCGATACCACCCGAACACGCGATCTCGGGAGTTCGGACATGACGCGACGCACACTGCGGATGGAAGTTCTGGAATCGCGAGCGGTTCCCTCGACCACCAATACTGAGAGCACCACGCCGGATGATCCGCTGGTGGACGACGTTGAGTCGACCTCTGGCACTCCAATTCCAGACAATGAGACCGATCCGACGCTCGACACTGAGTCTGAGCCAATCGACGAGACAGACCCGATCGATGAGACAGACGAGGTGGTGCAAACCACATCGGCACCGACGCTGCCACCGGTGGAATTCGGCGAAGGCAACTTCGATCCGCTGCCGGTCGGCTCGAACTTTGTGGTAGTGTCGGGTCTGCGGACGGGCGAAGCTGGGATCTACAGCTTCGATGCCAATGGCAACCTGGTTGACACGGGCAGGAGCTACGTACCCTTCCCCGGCAATCCGAGTCGGGTGAATGCCGTGAGCGGTGCCGTCGGTGATGTCAACGGCGATGGCGTGGCCGATCTCGCGTTCGTCAGCGGACCGGGGGTCACCACGTCGCTCCGCGTGCTTGACGGCAAGACTGGCGGCGATCTCGTCAGTGTGCAGCCAGTGTTCGGTAACTTCTTCTACGGCGGTGCCAACGTCAGCGTGGCCGATCTCAATGGCGACGGCAAGGCGGAAGTGATCGTAACGCCCGACATCGGCGGCGGGCCACGCGTCCGCGTCTTCAGCATCGCAGCCAACGGCGCGCTCCGCAGCGAAGCCGATTTCTTCGGCATCGACGACACCGATTTCC
>JBGSSZ010000644.1:0-1922 GCA_041736785.1 Limnoglobus sp. | reverse complement strand
CGAGCTTCTCCGGCGTGCGGACGCGGCAATGTACGCCGGCAAGCGGGCCCGCAGCCGGGGCGTGCAGTTGTACGACCCGGAGCTGAAGGTCGCCGATGAGGGTGTCGGTGCCGAATTCTTCGGCCGGACGGCGGCTTCGGGTGAAGTCGGAGGGGTGGCGGCCATTCAGCTGCTCGGGGACCTCCGCCTCGCCATCGCCAACAACGAGCTGGCGCTCGTGTATCAGCCCAAATTCGATTTGGCCACCTCGCTGATCGTGGGCGTGGAGGCGTTGTTGCGCTGGCCTCACCCGGACGGCAAGGTGCTGACGCCGGCAGAGTTCCTGCCCCTGGTTCGCAGGCACGGCATGATGGGGCCGGTCACCGAATGCGTGATCAACCGGGCACTCGACGACGAAATGACTTGGCAGGCAGCCTCTTTCAGGGTTCCGGTCGCGGTCAACCTGTTCGCGCCGTCGCTGGCCAATCTTGGCATCCTCGGCAAGATCACCAGGGCGCTCGAGATTCGCGGACTCGACTCTGACACCATCACCGTGGAGATCACCGAGGACATGTTCCTCGACGACATCGACCGGGCGCGTGCGGTGTTGCAAGACCTGCGCCGCACAGGTATTCGGATAGCGATCGACGACTTCGGCAGCGGCTACTCGGCGTTGTCCTATCTGCGTGACCTGCCGATCGACGAGGTGAAACTGGACCGGTCGTTCATCGAGCCCATCCTGGTCGACGAGCGCGCCGACGCGGTGGTGCGCTCCGTGGTGGAATTGTGCCACGTGTTGGGGCTGATCACTGTCGTCGAGGGTATCGAGGACGCCGAGACTGCCGCACGGGTGCGCGAATACGGCTGCGACGTCGGGCAGGGTTACTACTTCAGCCCGCCGGTGACGTCAGAGGAGCTTCTCGAGTTGCTCAGGCGTCAGGCGCCAGTTTCAGCGAAATCGAGTTGATGCAGTACCGCTGATCGGTGGGGGTGGGGTAGCCCTCACCGCTGAACACATGGCCCAGGTGGCTGTGGCAGTTCGCACACAGCACCTCCACCCGGTGCATGCCGAGCGCGTCATCGGGGCGCAGGATCACCGCATCGGAATGCGACGGGTCGAAGAACGACGGCCAGCCGCAATGCGACTCGAATTTCTCTGTGCTGCGGAATAATTCGGCGCCGCAAGCCCGGCACTGGTAGATGCCTTCGGTCTTGCTGTCGGTGTATTCGCCGGTGAACGGACGCTCGGTGCCGGCTTGGCGAAGGACGTGGTATTCCTGCGGGGTGAGCCGCTTGCGCCACTCGTCGTCGGTCAGTTCGAGCTTGGGTGCGGGAATCGAACTCATGCTTCTACGCTACCGCGTGCGCCTTGCCGGCTCTGCTCTCGCGCATCCACTCCGGGTCGATGCCGTCGGCCAGCCGGCCCCGCGCCTTGGCGTCGGAATACCGGAAGTACAGCACGCAGAACACCACGATCAGCATCAGCGACCAGCCGTAGGTGATCTTCATGTACTCCAGGAACCGGCCGGTCGTCGGCCAGCGCCACATCAGCCAGCGATCCATCGTCAGGAACCCGTAGGTGGCCAGCCACGCCGGCCAGTTGCGCACGACCGAGTTCGGCAGCACCACCGACCTCAGGAACGGGAACAGCATCATCGAGTAGTAGCCCTGGGCCAGCGCCATCACCAGCCACGACCACAGCAGCAGCACCCCGGACGAGGTGGTGAGCCAGAACAGCGGATCGCGGGTGCGGTAGTAGCGGTACAGCAGCCACAAGGCACCGAAGGCGATCACGGTGAACAGCAGCCGCAAGGCCACGACCAGCCAGGTGGGCAGGCCGAAGTAGGCGCCGTTGCCCTGGATCGAGCTATTGAAGTAGTCCCTGGTGCCCAGGATGTAGGGCAGCGTGCGGGTGAGGAAGTCCTTCGGGTGGCTCACCAGCG
>JBGSSZ010000636.1:0-6606 GCA_041736785.1 Limnoglobus sp. | reverse complement strand
GGAGCTTGATCCCGCTTCGTGGTTGCGGAGCTTCGGCACCGCTGAAAGATCCACGTTGAGGCTCGCTCCGGCGATGACCTCGCTCTATTAGGACGAGCCCGGCCCATCCCTCCGAGGCCATGAGAAGTATCCAAGTGCTGCTCCAGACAGGCCGCAAAGCCGCCCCGCTGGAGAGGTTCTCGTTCGGGTTAATGACTGGCGCATGGGGTCACCAAGTCGTCAGCCCGTGAGCCCAAAGTGGCTAATGTGAACCTCGACCCCCGGTTCCGCGTCGTTCCTATTCAACTGGATTCTGAGAACCTTGGAATTCCCGCCGGAGCACGCATGGTACAGTCATTGGAGCATTTATCGCCTGAAGAACTGACGCGACGGCTGACCTACGCCGGACTTGTTCTCGTGGCGTTCGAGATTCTCAAGACCATGATCGTGGGGCCGATCAAGGCGTTCTATGCAGACACGACCTACGGTCCGGACATGCCGTTCAAGTCCTACGAGGAGGATGTCAAGGGCCGCGCGCGCGATGAGTTCGAAGCCTGCCTGCTTTACTTGCGCGATTTCATGAGGTCCCTCAATGCGGATGACGTGGACACAATTCAAGAGCTAAGGCGCCACCGCAATGCGCTCGCGCACGATTTTACGCAAATGCTGCCAACGCTGGATTTGGGACAATTCCGTCCGCTATGGCATCGTGTCGACCAGACACTATTCGAACTCAGCCGTTACCGCACCTACATGGAAATCGGTGCTGATCCAGAGTTCAAAGATATCGATTGGGAAAAGGACACTGTAAAGGGGGATGAGTACCATCTCTTTGAGCAGATCATCAAGAAGGTAAAGCTGGCGTTGTGAGGCCAGCCCCGAGCGTAGTGGCCATCTCGCGAAAACGCACCGAACCCCAATACCGTTAAATAGTCATAACTACGGTCTCGAGAAATGACTTGCGCAGCGGCGGCACCGGGCGGTGGTGATCGTGCTTCTTCGCATAGTTCGACACCTGATGTTTCACCACTCGCGGGTTGATGCGATTCTTTCGCGGTTCGATTGTCTCCATTTGTATCTCCGCGATCAGCCGTTCATACCACTCCAAATCAGTATGAGGTTTTGCACTTTCGCACTCCGGTAACCGGCACCGCAGCACCCGCAGCGTGCCCATGAATGAGATGCGATCCGGGTCGAGGCCCCCGGCCTTCGCCGCCGCGACTCGCACCGCCTGCGTGACGAAGTGACCCAGCGACAACGCGATGAGTTCCTGCACCACGCCCGCCGGCGTGCCGCTCTGGAGGTGGGCGGCCTTGCCGGGCCGCACCGGATCGTGATGCGTCTTCTGCTCGTTGCACATCATCTGAGGTTCCCAACGCTGGTGATAACAGAGAATCAGGCGAAGTGCATCGACCGGCACAGGCCGATCCTCGAACGCACTCAGAAGATCATCGCGGTGTTGCTCAAAGCGCAGAAGCGTCCGCTGCCGGACTGCAACGACTGATAAACCGTTTGCAACTTGTCGGCGTTTCGGACAACGTGTCGCAAAACGCCGACGGGTCTTCACATCGATTGGTGTGATCCCCCGCACCTTGGCAAGGAACCACTTGGCAGTCCGCTCTGCACCGCACCAGGTCCATCGTGAGCACAGGACGGCCCGGCTATTCCTCGAGCCACTGGGAGGGAGGTTTCAGCTTGGAATTCTTCGGTAGCTGGAGCTTCTTGCCGGTGATCGCCTTCATGGCGGCTTTCGCTTTCTCGAACTCGCGATGCGACTGCTCCCGTTCCTGCTGGCCGCGTTCGGGATCTCCGTTCTGAGCGTACCCGTCCGCGTTCACGCCGTGCATCCACGAAGCCAGCATCGCACTTTGCAGAGAGAAGATCTGCGCCGGTGTGGCCTTCTCGAACGGGTGTTTCTTCGCCCGGCGACGCGGCTTGCCGGTCGGGGCCTTGTCCGTGTCGAAGCCGTCGTCTTCCGTGACATCGTTTTTCATTTCATACTTTCTGGCGGGCATGCCGCCGGTGGGGAATCGAAACCAGTTACAAACCGAGAGCGGTCATGCCGATCGTTACCCCGTGATCCGCGGCGACGTCCGTCGGGACCGGTGTGCCGTCTGGGGCTCCGTCCGCGACCGAGCCGGCGGCGGGCACTTGCTCGTCCGCCGCTCGATCGCCAGCTTCTTGCCGCTGTAGAGTTCCAATGCTCGGGCTGCCGCGTGGAGACGCTTCTGAGCCGCCGTCAGGTGCCGATCCCGCAACTGGGTGACGCAGGCGTCCGGCACCGGTTGGGCCACCAGGTACTCAGCCCGCTTCAGCGCGAAGTAACTGATCACCAGACTCTCGGCGAGAACGCGTTCCAGCACCGGGGCGTTCGGCGACACCATCTCCGCCTTCATCGCAGCCATCTCACGACGAAGCTGCTGGGCGGCCAGGAGGTCTTGCCCGGCCATCACCTTGATCCACGCCTGTTCCACGCGGCCACTCAGATCCAGAGCCGCGGCCTGGGACTCCTTGAGCTGAGGGTAGGCGTCGAGCCAGGGTTGGAGTTGTTGGGCTGCTTCGGCGTCTCCGGCCTGAGCCCGGGCCTGCAGATCACGGATGATCGGCTGCACGGACGCGGTCGTGTGGCGGAACGGCTCTTCCGGCGTCGGCTGAGCTGCGGTGAAGCCTGCTCGAGCCTGGTCATGGTACGATCAGTTTGCGGCGGCAGTGCGATCTTCTGGATCTGCCGCGGAGCACGGCGTACTACCTCACCGAACAGGGCGTGAAGAAGCTGAAGAAAAAGTGCTCCAAGGGTTGGCCACAAGCGGTCGACTGTCGCTGGTTTTCGACGGGACCGCAGCGACTTCTAATCCGAATGATGTAGCAGATCAGACGAAGTGTCGGAAATCATATCGCGACGGATCCAAAGTCAACTATGTGCTCTCGTCTCTGACTCGAAGGTGGCCGGCGCGTGGGTGGTGGAGATGGTGAGGAGCATGGCAGTCTGCGTGCGAGGTTTGGGTTGAGCAGGACGTTCAGCATCATAAACTACACGAAGCCGACCCGCTTACACAGATGTCGCGGGGCCCGATCACATTCGGAGTTCAGAATCATGGCCGATGCCAGCCTTCCGCCCGGCCCGCTGTCCGCCGCCGAGCTTTATGGGATCGACGCATACTGGCGAGCGGCGAACTATCTCTCCGTCGGCCAGATCTACCTGTTCGACAATCCGCTGCTGAAGGAACCGCTGAAATCGGAGCATGTGAAGCCGCGGCTGCTCGGCCACTGGGGGACCACGCCGGGGTTGAACTTCCTGTACGCGCACTTGAACCATGCGATCAATCGCCACGACCTTGATGTGCTCTTCATCTGCGGGCCGGGGCATGGCGGACCAGCGGTCGTCGCCAACGTCTACCTCGAAGGCACCTACACCGAGGTCTATCCAACGATCACACGAGATGAAGCCGGCCTGAAAAAGCTCTTCACTCAGTTCAGCTTTCCTGGCGGCATCCCCTCGCATGTCGCACCCGAGACGCCCGGCAGCATCCACGAAGGGGGCGAGCTTGGCTATGCCCTGAGCCATGCCTACGGTGCGGCGTTCGACAATCCCGATCTGATCGTGGCGTGCGTCGTCGGCGACGGCGAAGCGGAGACAGGACCACTGGCGACAAGCTGGCACTCGAACAAGTTCCTCAACCCCGCCACGGACGGAGCCGTGCTGCCGATTTTGCACCTGAATGGCTACAAGATCGCCAATCCGACGGTGCTGGCACGGATTCCACACGACGAACTCGAGCACCTGATGCGTGGCTACGGCCACGAGCCGATCTTCGTCGAAGGCTCGGACCCGACCGAGGTGCATCAGAAGCTGGCCGCGGCTCTGAACAAGTGCATCACAATGATTCGGGAGATTCAGCAGGGAGCTCGGAAGAATGGCGAGACGGCCCGGCCGCGCTGGCCGATGATCGTGTTCCGCACGCCCAAGGGGTGGACCTGTCCGAAGGAAATCGACGGCAAGCTGTGCGAGGGCTACTGGCGCAGCCATCAGGTGCCGATGAGCGCGATCCGCGGCAACGCGGGGCATCTGAAAACGCTCGAAGGCTGGATGAAAAGCTACCGGCCCGAAGAGTTGTTCGACGCCGCGGGTCGGCTGATTCCCGAACTAGCCGCGCTGGCACCGAAGGGCGAACGGCGGATGGGAGCCAATCCGCACGCCAACGGCGGCACGCTGCTGTGCGACTTGAAGCTGCCCGACTATCGCACGCATGCGGTCGCGGTGCCCTCGCCGGGGACCATCGAGGCTGAGAACACGCGGGTGATGGGGAAATATCTGCGAGACGTGACCACGGCCAACATGAGCGCTCGCAATTTCCGGCTCTTCAGCCCGGACGAGCACAATTCCAACCGCTGGCAGGACGTGCTGGAGGTGACCAATCGCCAGTTCAACGCGGAAATCCTGCCCGTCGACGACCACCTCGCACAGGACGGCCGCGTGATGGAAATGCTCTCGGAGCACCAGTGCCAGGGCTGGCTGGAAGGCTACCTGCTCTCCGGCCGTCATGGCTTCTTCAGTTGCTACGAGGCGTTCATCCACATCATCGACTCGATGTTCAATCAGCACGCGAAGTGGCTCAAGGTCTGCGATGACATCCCCTGGCGGCGGCCGATCGCATCGCTCAATTACCTGCTCAGTTCCCACGTCTGGCGGCAGGACCACAACGGTTTCTCGCACCAGGATCCGGGGTTCATCGATCATGTGGTCAACAAGAAAGCGGAGGTGATCCGCGTCTATCTGCCGCCCGACGCCAATACGCTCTTGAGCGTGACGCATCACTGTCTGAAGAGCCGCAACTATGTGAATGTCATCGTTGCGGGCAAGCAGCCGTCGCTGCAGTGGCTGACGATGGATGAGGCGGCCGCCCACTGCAAAGCCGGGCTCGGCATCTGGGACTGGGCCTCCACCGACAAGGGTGCGGAGCCCGATGTGGTCCTCGCGGCGTGCGGTGATGTCCCCACGCTCGAAGCCCTCGCCGCCGCCAAACTGATCCGCGAGCATCTCCCCGACGTGACGGTGCGGTTTGTCAATGTCGTCGATCTGATGACCATGCAGCCCGCCACCGAACACCCGCACGGCTTGTCCGATGAGGAGTTCGACCGCATCTTCACTGCAAATCAACCGATCCTCTTCAACTTCCACGGCTACCCCTGGCTCATCCACCGGCTCACTTACCGGCGGACCAACCACGAAAACCTCCACGTCCGCGGCTACAAGGAGGAAGGGACCACCACGACCCCCTTCGACATGTGCGTGCTGAACCAGATTGACCGCTTTGGCATCGTGAAGGATCTTGTGCGGCGGGTGCCGAAGGCGCATCGGCGCACGGACGTGGTCGAGGCGATGGATGCAAAATTGGCCGAGCATCGGGCACACATTCGCAAGTATGGCGAGGACATGCCGGAAGTCAGCCAATGGCGGTGGAGCGGGACTGGGAGCGTCACACGCTCGACCGGCGGAGACAATGTCTGAGAGGGAGAGCGACATGCGGGTGCTGGTCGCCGGGCGGTTTCGCCGAGCGACGGCGGCGACCTCAAGGCGAGGAAGTCACGGTGCTGACGCCGGGCTCGACGGTGGGAACGATCCGGGCCGGGTATGCACCCGCCGTCCATCCGCCGTGGCACCCAACGAAGGACGTGGTTGAGATGCTTCCGCTGTACCACGAGACGCACTTCACGTTCCGCTTCGCCGACGACCGAATCATTCCCCGCTTCCACCTGGAAGGCGTCGAGATCGGGCGGCGTGTCTCCGTCTTTCGGCTCGACCCCGTGACGGGCGGGCGGCGAACTCTCATCGCATCGGCGACAACGGGTGAAGGAGGCTGGGTGGACCTGGCCGAGCCTATCATGGTGAGAGCGGGTGAGGGATTCGTCGCTGTGCCGGAAGAAGGAATGTAACCGATGCCGTGGATCGAATGGTACGACTCGCTCGTCAAGCCGTCGTGGACGCCCGCCCCTTCGACGATCAGTCTGATCTGGATGCTGCTCTACCCGGTGATCCTCATCAGCTTCGGCTTCGTCTTCGTGAGTGCGTTCCGGCGGAAGCTGCCACGGCGGGTCGCCCTGCCGTTCGCCGTGAACCTTGTCGCCAACGTCCTGTTCATGCCGATCTTCGCCGGGCTACGCAACGTGCCATTGGCGGCAGCGGACATCGTGGTCGTGTGGGCGACGATCCTCTGGTGCGTGGTCGCCGTCTGGCCGCACCACCGCTGGGTCGCCGTGGCCCAAGTGCCGTACCTCGTGTGGGTGTCGCTTGCCACGGCGATTCAGTTGTCGATTGTGGCGATGAATGGATGAAAAGGGAGTAACGAGCATGATCCGCCCGGAAACCCCCGCCGACATCCCGGTCGTGTTCGAGGTCAACCGGCGGGCCTTCGGGCAGGACGCCGAAGCCGGACTGGTGAACGCTCTGCGGGACGGCGGGCATGTCGAGGTTTCGCTCGTCGCCGAGGTCGCTGGGGAGGTCGTCGGACACATCCTCTTCAGCGGGCTACTGATCAGGACCGCCGCTGGGACGGTCGATGCGGTGTCGCTGGCTCCGATGGCCGTGCTTCCCGACCACCAGCGGCACGGCGTCGGCTCCGAGTTGGT
>JBGSSZ010000548.1:0-11550 GCA_041736785.1 Limnoglobus sp. | reverse complement strand
GCCAAGCGGGTGCCGCCAATGCGCGGGGCACCTACTATCGCTCGGCAGCCGCGGTGCGAGGCCAAGGTGCGGTCGTGCGAGCCGGATGCTCCAACTACCACAATTGCTTCGGTGGCTCGTGGTACGCCAAGTATCCGGGTGCTTGGACCGCAGCCCGCTGGGGCGCCTGGGCCGCGTGGACCGGCACCGCATGGAACAATCTGTCCGGCTACTGCGGCTATCCCGCCGACCCCGTCAACTACGACTACGGCAGTACGGTCGTCTATCAGGATGACTCGGTGTATGTGAATGGCGAGAGTGTCGGCACGGCCGAGCAGTATGCCGAGCAGGCGGCCACCATTGCTGAAGACGGCCGCAAGGCGGAAACCCCGGCGGATGACGAGTGGAAGTCACTGGGCGTCTTCGCCATGGTTCAGGGCGAAGAAACGACCTCGAACAACATCTTCCAACTGGCGATCAACAAGGAAGGTGTGATTCGCGGCAACTACTACAACGCTCTGACCGACACCACGGAGACGGTGTACGGGCAAGTGGACAAGAAGACGCAGCGAGCCGTGTGGACAGTCGGGGACAAGAAAACGCCGACGTACGAAGCCGGCATCATCAACCTCACGGAAGACGAAACCACAATGATGGTTCACTATGCCAAAGACCGCTCGCAGCAGTTCACGCTGGTGCGGATCGAGCGACCGGAGGGCGAGGGAGACACGGTTCCACCTACTCCCAAGCCGTGAGTCTCGCCGCAGAGTGAATGCCTGGCTTCAGCGCCTTGAAGAGTCGCGGAAGCACGACGCCCCCTGGCGGGCCTGGGACCTTGTCTCAGAGAACGCCAGGGGGCTGTTTCTCGCACATAGTAATGCCCAGTCTCAGTGTTGTTGACGCCCAAGCAAATCCTGCAGTGCGTCATCCAGGATTGGAAACCGAAACTCAAAGCGTTCGTCCTGCAGTCGTTTCGAGACAACATATCGTCCATAGAGTGCAAGATCCGGGTCGGTGCGCATCAGCAAGGGTGCTCCGATCCTGGCCATCCATGCAAAGGCCGGCAGTCCAATCGGCATGCCGACGGCACGGCGCAGGGATCGCATGAACATTCTTTGAGAGACCGGATTCGGTGCCGACGCAATGTAGATGCCCTGCATGTTGGCATCCGTCAAACCGCGTTCGAACAGGCGGTTCATATCCGTCTCGTGGATCCAGCTCATTCCCTGAGTGCCTGCACCGACGGTGCCTCCCAAGCCGAATCGGACCAACCGGAGCAGACGGGCCAGCGCACCTCCACCGGATCCACGATCGCGACCAATGACAAAACTTGTACGCAGAATGACTTGGCGCTGATCAGGGCGAACGCACTGCAAGTATTCCTGCTCCCAAGCTTTTCCCACCAGTGGCGCGAAGCCACAGCCCGATGGAGTGTCCTCGGTGCATGTCACCTCAGGCGGATCGCCATAAATGTGAGCGGTGCTCATCTGCACCCAGACCGGTGGCGGCTTGGCAAGCGCCTGCATCGCTTGGCCGAGCACGCGAGTCGCTTCCACCCGTGAGCGAAGAATCTCGTCCTGATGATCGGGGGTCTTGATGCAATCCACACTCCGACCGACCAGATTCACCAGCCCGCTTGCACCGTCGAGAACTCGGCTCCATGGCCCTATGCTGCGGGCGTCCCAAATTGTGTGCCGCCAGCGTGGTTCGCTACGTGGCGGGTTCCGCGACAGCACATCGACCGACCAGCCTGCATCTGAAAGATGGCTCGCAAGCGATGTCCCCAGAAACCCGCTGCCTCCGGCGATCACAACACGGCCGCGATCGGGAATCTGCGCCATGGATTGCACCTGAGCGTCTGGGAATGTTCACTGAACCGAACAAACAATCCGCAGTTAACGCGGACTTGCCAAACACACGCATAGCAGCTTTCTGCACGCAGTCGTTGTGGGGCCGGAAGCGGTATGTTCGGGGGGAATTCCAGGAGGATCTCGGTCAACTCCCTGATCGTCCGCTTATCGAATAAGCCTTACTCGGACCGGAGAACGATCCAGCACGACTCGTGCCTGGTCATACCGATGTGGTGATAGTAGGTCTGTGCCTTCGGAGCCGAGAGCAGAATCAATGTCGTTTGCAGTCCCGCGGCCTCGTGGGTTCGCCGAATCAGTTCCTTGCCGATGCCGGCTCTCTGATGCTGCTGATCGACAGCCAGATCTGAGAGATAGGTGCAGTATGCGAAATCAGTGATCGCTCGGGATACACCGATCAGCACACCTTCGAGGCGTGCCGTCAGTATCACGTCGGCATTCTTGAGCATGGCCGCGATCGTGGCGGGATCGTTCACGGGGCGGCGCTCGGCCAGCGTCGAGCGTTGCAGCACGTCAATGAACTCAGCGGGCATGAGTGCCGGTTCAATGGCGTAAGTCACAGACGACATTTGACTCCCCGATGACATCTACTTCGAGTTCTTTGGCTTGCCGGGAACAACAGGTGTATCCTCAGCGTTCCCCCACTCCGACCAGCTTCGGTAGTAGTTGCTGACCTCTTTGGCTCCCATCAGCTCCATCCCGAATGCCATCACCGCCGCCCGACCGCCACTTTGACAATGCGTCGCTGTCGGCGTGTCCAATACGATGCCCGCCTGTTCAAACAGCTTCCGAAGCTCCGGTGCCGACTTGAACCGCTGTGTCTCTTTTTCGAGCAGATCGATCCACTCCAGATGCTTGGCACCGGGGATTGCTCCAGCCCGACTGTTCGCCAACTTTTCGGTGCCGCAAAACTCCCCTGCAGTCCGAGCATCCACAATTTGCAGCATGCCACTCTTGAGAGATTCGAGCACTTGCTCTTTGGACGCCAGCCGTTCGGCACGTGCTTTCGCCGCGAACTGGACTGCGGACGGTGCCGCTCCGCTGACTTCGGTCGGGTGCTTTCCAGCTTGCCAGCCAACCCATCCGCCGTGCAGCAACCGCACGTCCTTGACCCCCCAATACTGCAACACCCACCAGATGCGCGAGGCATCCTTGGAGAAAACATCGTCGTACACGACCACTTTCGTCTCCGGACCAATCCCCAACGCGCCGATCCGCTTTCCCCATCCCTCAGCGTCCTTCCCGTGTTCGAACGCTTTGGACCACTGGCCATGGTCCACCCATACGGCGTTCGGGACGTGACCGCTCTTGTACTTCGCCACGCCACGAGCATCGAGAATGACGTACTGCTTCGCCACCTCCGGCTTGGCAAGCTCCGCCGGCTCGATGAGCAGGTCCTTGCGGGGATAGTGGTCCTTGTCTGCAGCATGGCTGCTGACCGCAGTAAGAAACACAACTGTCAGAATGCCAACAACGAGTCGTGTGAGCTTCATGGTCGATTCCTTTCGTCCTCTTCGTTCGCTGTGAAAGTCGGAATACTCGCAACCGCATCGGGTACAGTTGCATTCTAGCCATATCGTGACACCACGACTTCATGTTCCCTCGAGCCCGTGAACCATGAGCCTCCCAGCGTGATGTTTGTCGAGGTGACGAGATTGATTTCCCTCATCGCAGAAGGCGAGTGATCGATGCCGCTGTTCGCTGCCCATCTTTCCATCGCAGGCGGGCTGCACAACGCGGTCGGGGGCATCGCCGAGAATGGCTGGAACCACAAATGACAGCTAAAGACGCCCAGAAGAAACTGAAGTCCTTAGCCTCACCCGAAGCGGCGAAATTGGCAGCACGGTTCTTCAAGACAGGGCCGGGGCAATACGGAGAAGGCGACATTTTCATCGGGATCAAAGTCCCCGTTCTTCGCACGGTGTCTCGTGAATTTCGGGCAATGCCCCTCAAAGAAATTGAATCACTTCTGAACTCGCCGATCCATGAAGAACGGCATCTGGCTTTGATGATCCTTGTGCTTCAAGTGACGAAGGCCGATGACGCCTTCAGAAAGGCAGCGTTCGACTTCTACCTGGCTAGCACGAAGTTCATCAACAATTGGGACCTGGTGGATTGCTCGGCCCCACAGGTCGTTGGCGGCTATCTGATGCACCAGCCGAGGAAGTCGCTGATCGCTTTGGCCAAATCGAAGGGACTCTGGGAACGCCGAATCGCCATTGTCTCGACGCAGCATTTCATCGGTCACGGCGACTTCGGGGAGACTTTGAGGATCAGCCAGATGCTCCTCAAAGACAAGGAAGATTTGATTCACAAGGCGTCGGGCTGGATGCTCCGGGAAGTTGGCAAGAAGGATGAGTCGGTCCTGGTAGCATTCCTCGACCAGCACGGGAAGGTCATGCCTCGAACGATGCTGCGGTATGCCATCGAACGCTTTCCACTTGCGAGGCGGCTGGAGTATCTGCGTGGAGAAGCGTATTAACCTGCTTCAACGATCAGCTGCTCCTTCTTTCGCCGAGTCATCTCAGCAACGCAGAATGTGAACGTACCACGGGCTGCTGGGTGGCATCGTTTTCATTTTCGGTTCGGCATTCAAGTACAATACTCAGTTGACGATCATGCTCTTCTGGAGAAGTCCGATGCCCTTCGACCAATTCCTCGCGGATCGTATTCGGACGGCCATTGGTCGGAAGAAAAACATCACGGAAAGGAAGATGTTCGGTGGCGTGGGATTTCTCCTCAAAGGCAACATGCTTGTCGGCGTCTGGATAGATTCCATGATCGTGCGACTGGGCTCGGAGGATGGCGAGATTGCCCTTCGAGAACGGCATGTGAAAGCCTTCGACATTACGGGCAAGCCGATGAAGGGTTGGATCATGGTTGCGGCGGAAGGAGTTGGGAGCGACGATGAAGTACAAGGTTGGGTTCAACGGGCGGTGAAGTTCGTGGGGAAGTTGCCCGGGAAGTAGACCCTCAGAATCTTGGCCCGTTCACTTCACCGGAACCGATTAGAAAGTCGCGTCAGTTCGTGCCTGCATACTCGCGGGTGACGCGGTTTGCAATCAACCGGTTCAGCATTCGCGGGGACCATTTGTTGAGCTTGATGATTTTCCAGGCTTCGCCGCCCAGGATCACTTCCGTTTTGTTTCGACAGATGGCCTTGATCACCTGTTCGGCGACGTACTCCGGGTCCATGCCGTTCTCGAAAGGAATCTTCACGCGACCTTCGCTGCGGAGCATGTTCTGCGTCAGGCCCGTTTTCGTCAGGCCCGGAACGACGTGAATGACGTCAATACCATAGCGAGCCATCTCGCCGCGGAGGGCTTCCGTCAGGCCGGCGAGGGCGAACTTGCTCGCGGAGTATTCCGGCCAAGCGGGCATGCCGCGGCGACCGCACATCGACGTGAGATTGACAATCGCGGGTTGCACGCCCTTCGTGAGGTGCGGTACGGCTGCCCGGATCAACTCCGCCGGTGCGAAGAAATTGGTCTCCAGAATCGATCGGTTCACCGCCTCCGTCGATGTTTGAAAATGCCCCCACGCGGCGATGCCAGCGATATTCACCAGGAGATCGAGGCCCCCCCAGCGGGCCGCGACGGCATCAACGACCCGGCGGCGGTCAGCCTCGACCGTGATGTCGGCTGCCAGTGCCATCACTTCGCAGTCAGCCAGTTCGCTCGCCAGTGCAGTCAGCTTCTCCTGGGAGCGGGAGACCAGGGCGACTTTGGCGCCGGCTCTGGCCATCGCGCTCGCCACGGCCCTGCCGATGCCGCTGGATGCACCAGTGACAATCACCCGCTTGGCCTTGAGGTCACGTTTCATGCTGATTCTCCGTTTGGCCTTTCGTCGCGAGCCACTTCCAGTTTAGGATTTTCACGTCTGGCGAGGGGGTGCCATGCACTGGCTGCTGATCGGATATATGTTCCTGTTCATCCACCGACCGTTCGAGGTCTGGCCGTGGTTGGGGGAGTTGCACGTCGAGCGGGCGTATATGGCGCTCACGCTTGCGGTCTGGCTGATCGCCCCCGGCAAGCGCTGGCTGCCGAACCTGCAGCACGCGGCGTACGCCCTCTTTGCAACTGCTGTGCTCGCCGCCTGGGCCGTCAGCCCCTGGTCCGATAAGGGGCAGCCTGCCGTCGAAGACTGGCTCAAAATCCTTGTCTTCTACTTCCTGCTGGTGACCTGCGTCAACGACGAACGCGGCCTGAAGCGCATGGTCATCGGCTTCATGGTGGTCATGAGCCTCTACCTTGCGCATAGCTTTCGCGAATACCTCGGCGGCCGCCACACCTACCGCATGGGCATCGCCCGACTCATCGGCGTCGACACCTCGCTCGGCGACCCGAACAGCTTCGGTGCCAGCATCGTGTTTGCCCTGCCCTTCGTCATGGCCCTCTGGCGATTCTTCGGCCGCGTGGGCAAGGTCGCACTCCTCGGCTACCTGGGCTTGAGCGTGCTCTGCCTGTTGCTCACCGGTTCGCGGTCCTCGTTGCTGGGATTGATCGTCTGGAGTATGCTGCTCACAGTTTCGATCCGCCGCGGCTGGCTGGCGTTTCTGGGGCTGGCGATCATCTCGCCGGGTGTCTACTTGGCGCTGCCCGACTCGCTGCAGACGCGGTTTGAGACAATCATCAATCCCGAAGTCGGCACCGCGATTGAAGCGGAGTCCGGCTCCGGTCGCATCCAAGGTTTCTTAACCGGGCTCGAGCTTTGGGCCGCGAACCCGCTCGCCGGAGTCGGGCCCGGCGTCTGGCGACCGGCCACCGGCAGCAGCATCGAATCGCACAACCTCTTCGGGCAACTCGTCGGCGAAACAGGCACGCTCGGCCTCGTCGGATTCCTCGCCGTACTGGCCGCGTTTCACTTCAATCTCAGAGCGATGCGGACTCTGCGACGCGAGAACCCGGCGATGGAGCAGGACTTCGCCTTCGCCATCAGCCGGGCGGTGGGCGTGGCCGTCGTGCTGCTGCTGGTGATGGGTCTGTTCGGGCACAATCTGTTCCGCTTCACGTGGCTGTGGTACGGCGGGTTCCTGATCATCGCCCGGCATGTCGCTCAGGAACAGGCCACAGAGGTGGTCGAAGTCGAGAACGAGCCACTGCCCGAAGGCTGGACCTGGCACCCGGCACATTCAGCGATGCCGGCGTGATCGCCCGTTGCAGGATCCCGCTCTGCCGCGCACAATAGTAGCTGCTCGTGTGCGGAGTGCAGTCATGGTCGCGTTGCTTGCCTGTTGCCTGTGTGTGAATGCCCAGCCTACGACAGTCGCACCTGACGACGCGATCATCAAGCGACTGGTGACCGCATTGGGCGACGGCGATCCGGACGTACGGCAGAACATTGCTCTGGCACTTGCGAAGATCGGCAGCGACAGCATCACTCCGCTCTCAGCGGCACTGACCGATCCGAATGCCGAGCGCCGAGCCGGGGCGGCGTATGCGCTCGGCCTCATCGGTGAGTCGGCGAATGCTGCGATTCCCAGCCTGCTCAATCTACTCGACGATGTCAGCGTGGATGTTCGCCGCCAGGCGTCGTATGCAGTAAGCCGGATTGTGCCCTCCGGCCGGAGCGAGCGATGAGAGCACTTCTCGCACTCTTCGCTTGCACGGCGTCTGTCTGGGCACAGACCGACGACAATCAGCGAGTCCTGGGTCAGCCACCCACGGAAGCCGACATGGCGACACTGGTGCGCAAGCTGACGATGCACGATCTCAAGGAGTTCAAAGGCTTTGAGCTTTTGAAGCAGTTGGAAGCCCTGCGCGAAGACCCGAAGCGTATGGCCGAACTTCGCAAAGATCCGGCTAAGGTGGAAGCGCTGCTCGATCAGTTGCCGAAGCCGCTGGTTGCGGAAGCGATGCGGAGAATGCAGCCGCCCAGTAATCCGTTTCGCGATGTCGATCCGCCCATGACGCCGAGCCTCGAGCCGGGTGAGCCCGCTGTCGCGGAACAACCGACGCGGCTCAACTTCGATCCGCCGCCGCTCGCAGGTCGGCCTGCACAGACGAATCTGCAAAACAATCCCTCGGTGCGGAATCTGATCCGGCTCTGGGAGAAGAACGTCGGCCCGCTGGAGAAAACGCCGGCACTCAAGAAAGCCTTCACTGAGCTTCTGAAATCGAGCATGAACGGCAAGGATTCCAGTTCGCCGCTCTTCGACGACGACCGGCTGAACTCGCTGCTCGATCCCGACAGCGCACTCGGCAAGGAAATGTCGCAATGGCTCGATCAGGCGGCCAACGGGTCATCATGGAAGTGGTCTGACCTCGGCCTGGGTGATTTGAATCTCAGCCTGCCCGAAGCGAGCCTCCCCAGCGGTCCGGGCAGCAGCGGTGGCTCAGGCGACTCGCAGGGCTCGTTCTCCCTGCTGACGCCGCTCTTGGCTGCCGCGGCACTGGCAGTGATCGTCGTGGTGCTCCGTCACTACGGCCTGCTCGGTACCAAGAAGACCGTGCTGGGTGCCGCAAGTTCGCGGGCACTGTTTGATCCCGCGAGCATTGCGGACCGGCCCAGTCTGGTGGCTGCGTTTGAGCTTTGCTCGCTGCAGACCCTGGGCTCCGACGCCCGGGTCTGGAATCACCGCACTATCGCGGACGAACTGACCCGCCGGATGACGGTGAGCGACGAGACCGCCTGGGAAGCCTCGCGGCTCTACGAGATCGCCCGCTACTCCCCGCCCGGCGAGCCGCTGACTCCGGAGAGCTATCTGGCGGCGCGCCGCTGTCTGGTCAAGCTTTGTGAGGCCACACCGCGATGAGGACGGCGATCCTGATGCTCTGTGCGGTGGCATCGGTCGCGCGATCCGAGCCGATCCCGCCCGCGTCGCTCAACCCGCGTGGGTCGGAGATTTTTCGAGCACTCCTCAAGCATCAGGGCCTGCAGCCGGTAGACCCGAATGACCCGCACGGCACACTGAGCACTATCCTCATCGTGTTCGGGTCGCTTCCAAGCGAACGCTCCACACGCGATCGTCTCGCCCAGTACTCGCGTGATTGCCTCGAACACGGCAATCCTGTTTTCTTCGCCAGCGATCGGCAAGCAGACCTCAGCGGCTTCCTACACGAGCCTAAAAGCAAACTGCAAATCGATGGCCAACCCGTGTTCGACGGCACACCCGGCAACAGCCTCAACAACGAGTCGGATCTGCCCTTCCTGCGGTTCGTGCCAGACGCGAGCAATGAACTCGATCTGTATCAGTTGTCGCTCTTGAAGCGCGTCGCGACCAACCGGCCGAGCTTCATCACCCATGCACCTGATACACCCTTCCAGAGCCTCGCTCGATTTTCGGATCAATCCACTGCGTTCGGCATCACCCGTCAGACACGCGGCCACGCCCTGATCCTTTCCGATGCAGGCGTCCTGTCGAATCAAATGCTAGTCGCCGAGGGGACCGACAATTTCGAGTTCGCCATTCATCTCACGGCATTCCTGGCTTCGGGACCGAATCGACAGTCTCGGCGGACACACTGCCTGTTCTGGGAGGGCGAATCATTCCGCAACAATTTCGACAGCGTGCCGTTGACTGTCCCGCCGCCGGATCTTCGACCCTCGTGGACCGAAGTGCAGAAACTGCTCGCGGAGAAAGCCGAGCAGAAGCTGGTCGAAATGCAGGACCGCGACTTCCCAAATTCCACTCTGTCGCGGAATCGTAGTTTTCTCCGCGTCATGCGTCCACTGGCCGTAGTCGCCGCGATCCTGGCTGTAATCCTTCTGCTGCGGCATATCCGCGGACAGCGAACGGATACCGAAATGACACCCGCGACCACACCAACCGGCGAAGCAGCAAACCCCTTCGCGGACTTGACGAGTATCGTCGGCGACCGGTTGCGGGCACAGTTCGTCGCGTGGGAGGCTCCCGCCCGCGTCAAGCCGAGAGTGGCCGTGCAGGGCTCATGGCTCTATCGCTATCGCATGAGGAAATCCGTGAACGAATTGTCGGCCTTGGCATACGGTGCACCGCAGCGTGTGCCCAGCCGCCAGTTGAAGGCCATCGAGGCAGCCATCAGTGAGATTGATGACGCATACCGCGCCGGGCGTCTGCACTTCCCTCGCGTGGAGCGCCCCTCGTGACGCCCGAGGTCGAATCATCCACTGCCCGAGATCTTGCCCGCGACTCCAGCACACTCGCCGGCGTGGTGCGGGCGGAAGTCCGCCGCGTAGTAGTCGGTGCGGATGACATTTCCCAGCAACTGCTGATCGCCCTGCTCGCAGGGGGGCACGTCCTGCTCGAAGGTGTGCCGGGTGTGGCCAAGACGACACTCTCGAAAGTCTTCGCCCGCCTGCTGGGTTGCCAGTATCAGCGCATCCAGTTCACCCCCGATCTGCTGCCCTCGGATGTCACGGGGACTTCGATTTTCGATCGGAACACGAATGATTTTGTGTTGCGACCCGGGCCGATTTTCTGTCAGGTGCTGCTGGCGGACGAGATCAATCGCGCCCCGGCCAAGACGCAATCGGCGCTGCTCGAAGCGATGCAGGAGAATCAGGTGACGGTCGACGGTCAGACGCTGCCGCTGCCGAAGCCGTTTCTGGTGCTGGCCACTCAGAACCCCGTCGAGCAGGAAGGCGTTTACCGCCTGCCGGAGGCTCAGCTTGATCGCTTTTTGCTCCGCGTGGAGATGGGCTATCCCGGGTTCGAGAGCGAAGTGAACATGCTACGGCTGCACGGTCACCCGACTGCGGAGCCGAAGGCCGTCATCGACGCCGACGCCATCCGGACGCTTCAGGACAAGGTGCCGAGCATCTTCGGCAGTGATGTGTTGTTCGAGTACATCGTGAATGTCGCGGAGGCGACCCGCAAGCATGCGGATGTGGCATTGGGTGCGAGCCCGCGAGCCGCGCTGAGCATGATGCGTTGTGCCCGGGCCCGTGCGGCTCTGGCGGGTCGGCACTTCTTCACTCACGAAGATGTGCAGGCCATCGCCTATGGGGTCCTCGGTCACCGCCTCATCCTGCGGCCCGAAGCAGAGATCGAAGGCCGCAACATTCGCGATGTGGTCCGCGAAGTCCTCGCCCGCGTCCCGGTGCTGGCGACCACCTGAGGGAGTGCGGCATGCTCACGGCCCGCGGTTGGTGGCTGATCATTGCCAGCGTGCTGCTTGCGGTCGTCGGCACCACCCTCGCGCTCGCGATTGTGGTCGCCATTCTCGGCCTGTCGCTCCTGACCTGGATCATCGTCGAGTGGACACTGTTCGCATTCAGCGTGCGCTATGCGCTCCCGTCGCTGACCGCCGAGCGGAGCGTGACGCAGAATCAGCGTGCGGTCAGCACCGGCTGGGCCGGGCTCCCGCTGATCATCCGCACAACGGTCACCAATCGCAGCCGTTTTTCACTGCCGCTGGTGACGATCAGCGAGTGCGGCTCGCAGACGTCGAGCATGACCGCGACTGCACCACTTGCTCCGGGCGAGTCGCTGGTGATCGAATCGACGCTGCAACCGGTCGAACCCGGTGTGCTCTTCCTCGCGGGTGTGCAGGTTCGGCTTCAGGATCTGAATGGTTTCTTCCACGCCGAGAGCTTTGTCCCGGCCCGCCGCAGCGTGAGCATTCTACCGTCGCTCACCGATGAAGAGGGTCGCCAACGCTCGGACAAGCGTTTCAATTCGCTGCTGCCGCCGGGGACGCATCGTTTCCGCATGCCCGGGTCTGGGAGCGAGTTGCTCGACCTCCGCGACTATCGCCCCGGCGATCCGCCCAAGATGATCGCT
>JBGSSZ010000519.1:0-22372 GCA_041736785.1 Limnoglobus sp. | reverse complement strand
CTGCCGCCACTCCCGCAGCACCGCCCGCCAGTGCTGCTCCCGTTCCGGATTGCGACTCGCCATGACTGTGACCTCTTCAATTGAAGAAAGTCACAAGACTATCACACAGGAAAAGGCGTCATAGCGCCGGACGGGTACGGTGAACGAGAAGGCGCTGATCAACACGGGTCACAACATGCCCGAGCAGCGTGAGTCTGGGATTGAGCGTCCGGGCGTTGTCGATGGCCTGGTGAACGACTCGAAGTCCTTGGGTGCCAAAATCCTCGGGCGGGACCGGTATGGCGACATAGTCCGCGGAAATCAAGGCGTTCCAGCTGCATTGGTACAAATTGGGCGGGCAGTCAAACAAGACGATGTCATATTCGCTGATTCCGGCCATGAACTCGCGGACGCAGTATTGCGTCAAGCCGCCCTTCTCGGGCTCAGGCACATTGTGAGCGGCCAACGTCTGGTTGGCACGAATGACTGAGATCTTCTCGAAGGCGGTCGGCGTGATCAGCGTGTTCGTGGTGACGTAAAAGGAATCATCCGCGAAGAGTGCGGCCAGCGTCTCCCCCGTTGATAGATTCTCAATTGTCGATGAGCCGAAGAATCCCTGGCTCAACGATCCTTGCGGATCGGCATCGACCAGGAGTGTTCGCAACCCGATGGAGGCGAAGTATCCGCCCAGATGAAAGACGCAGGAACTCTTGCCGGCTCCCCCTTTCTGGTTCAAAAAACAAATGCTGACCATGGTTGAATTCACGTATCGCTCGCCAGACTCTTGCGGAATTGCCAGTGGCAATTCTTGGAAGTGACTGCGTGCTCCTGGACCGAACTTCCCATTCCGTCGGCCGACCGTCAAGGAAAAGTTCCGATGGCCGATCCTGGGAATTCCGTTGGCACGGATCGACGGCCCGTGATACGAGCTTCAAGTGACTTGAACCAATTCAGCAGGAAGGACGGATGACGCACGGGATCGATAGTCCCCAGACACGGCCGTGGGCTCGCAAGGGTGACGGGTTCGGTCAGCTCTCGCTGGTCGAGCATGCCCTCTGTCCGCTGGATACGCGCTCGTCGCTTCAGCCGAATCTGACATTCGATGCAGCCTACTTTTACACAGATTCGTTGCGGCGGCGGCAGACGGCAACGGCCAAGGTGCTCTCGCCGCTCGGGCTCTCCGCGGACGACGAATTCTACCTCTGGGGTTTGCTCGCCCTCACTTTTTCGCAGTCGCAACCCGATGCCGAGTTCCACGCCACGCCGCACTACTGCCTGCGGCAGCTGGGCGTCATCGACCAGAACGCCCGTCGCGGCGGTCGGCAGTACCGCCACTTTGCTGAAGCGATCGAACGCCTGTCGGCGGTCAGCTATCGCAACGACCACTTCTACGATCCGGTGCGGGCCGAACACCGCAAAGTCAGTTTCGGGTTTCTGAGCTACAGCCTGCCGCTCGAATCGGGTTCCACCCGCGCCTGGCGGATCGTCTGGGATTCGATCTTTTATGAGTTTGTGGCGGCCTCGGGCGGACACTTCCGCTTTGATATCGCGACCTATCGCGAATTGGACCCGGCGTCCCGGCGGTTGTTTCTTTTCGTCAGCAAGGTGTTCGCCCGCCGTGAAACGACGCCACGGCTCCATCTTCGGCATCTTGGAGAAAGCGTACTCGGCTTTTCCAGGAGTCTCCGCGCTCCGGATCTCAAGTTGAAAGTGGAGCGGGTCATTGCCCGGCTGATCGCGATCGGTGTGGTGCTCCCTGAGGATTCGAGTCTCCGCAAAGACAAGCCGGGAGAGTATTCGTTGATTCTTACGCGCGGCCCCTACTTCTCTCGCCGGTCGTCCGGGTCCCCCGGTCCTGGCAGTCCGGAATCCCCGCTCGTCGAACCGCTCCTGGAGATTGGGTTTGACTCCGCCGCCGCCAATCGGCTGATTCGCCAGTTCCCTCATGTCGCGCTGCGGGAATGGACGGATATCACGCTCGCAGCGAAGGAACGATTCGGCGTGGGGTTCTTTTCGCGGAGCCCGCAAGCGTACCTGGTGGACAACCTGAAAGCCGCGGCCAGCGGCGAACGAATGCCGCCGGATTGGTGGCATGACGTACGCAAGGCGGAACTGGCGCACGCCGGTCAGCGTGCCGTTGGGGTGCTTGCCACAATGGAGCCCCCGACTTCCGATGCGGATCATCTCAAAAGGGATTCACACGATGCCTTTGAAAAAGTGCGAAGCGAGCTGTTCGGCGAATTTCTCCGCAATGGTCATTCGCCGGCCGGGGCGCGCGGCATGGCGCAGCGGTTTGCAACGGAACACTTCGTGCGGCGGACGCCGACGACCACCGCTGGCTTTACCAAGCTGGGATCCCTGATCCGGACTCCATCCAAGCGATGATTCCCTTTGCTACAGAAGTACTTGGATCAGATCTTTGGCAAGAATGAGTCAGCAGGGATGAAAGCCGATATCGCGAGTGTTTTCGCGATCTTGAGACCGCGTTCCACGAGCAGCAGGTTGGAAAATCACGACGCCAGCGACACGTCCTCGGCGCAATTTCACGACGCCAGCGACACGTTCGCGGTGAAAATACCACGACGCCAGCGACACGTCCGGCTCCGGGTGCCACGGGAATTCCCGCAAATGCCCCAGGCAGGAATTATTCGCTCCGATAGGCCCTCGGACTGCCTTCGCCGCGGTTCGTTCGCTGGGGTCGATTCTCGGCCGTTCTCGATGGTGGTCCGAAGCGCCGGGAGTCGGGAATCCGTCGGGGTGCTGTTGTGCGTTTCGAAGGAAGACAACGGTTTCGGCGGGATCGAGTCATGGCTCGGTAGAGTTTCACCGTTGCCCGAACGTCGTTGAGAGCGTCATGGGCCTCGGCCGCCGTCAGTCGAACCCCGAAGTATCGGCAGAGCGTGCCGAGCTTGAAGTCCACCGGTGGCTTCCGTGTCGGCTCTTCCTGGAAGAACCAGATCGCCCGCTGCACCGTGCAGAGCATCCGATAGTGGCCCGGTAAAAACAGCCCCAGCCTGTCGAACCAATGCCGCAAAAACGCGCCATCAAACGTGGCGTTGTGAGCCACCAGTTGGGCGACGCGGTAGCGGCCACCGCTGGGGTTTGTCATGCTGACCGTGGCGTGTCGCTTCAAAAAGGCCGCGAAGTTTTCTGCGGTTTGTCGCGCCGTGTGTCCCTGGCGTGCCCACAGTGCCGGGTCGTATTTTGCTTTCCGCAAGGACATCGGATCGGCCTGGTAGTGCGAAAACCTCACCTTGGCCTCAAACCATTCGACTTCTTTCAGATCACGATCGACCGCCACAGCCGCGATCTGCATGACCGGTCGCCAGGGCTCCAAGCCCGCTGTCTCCAAGTCCACAAATACCAGCCGTTCGGGAATCATCGTTCTTGATACGAATACCCTTCATTACCACACCTTTTGGGTCGGGATCAATGCGCTCGCACATGGGAGACTGCGGAGCGCCATCCTGACACGAGGAATCGGGGTCCGATCTGCTCGAACCCCGATCTTCGCGTTTCAGGGGGTTGCCGGTTTCTTGGCCGGCTTCTTCTTGCCAGCCGGCTTTTTCTTGCTGGCTTTTGGGCTCGGCTTCGGGGGATGTGCACCGTTCGCCATGGGAATCTCCTCTGCAGGGTGGGAACTGGCAATAGTCGCGTTTGGACTATTCCATTCATGACTTTATCCTCCCGGCTGGCTCGGGGCCAGTGCCGGCATGAAAAAATCGATCCATTCCCGCGAGTACGCCGTGGTCCTTCGCCTGATGCGGCAGGATCGCGAACGTGCCGGCATGACTCAAGTTCAGTTGGCCAAGAAGCTCAGCCTGACACAATCCCACATCAGCAAAATCGAACGGGGCGAAAACCGGCTCGACATTCTTCAACTTCGCTCGTTCTGCCTCGCCCTCGGCGTCACAGTCACCGACTTCGTGCAGCGGCTCGAAGGCGAACTCAAGGCATCCAAATAATTCCGCTCGGGCTCGGGGTGTGGCTCGTCAGCAACTGCTCGCCGCGTTTGTAATACTTGCGAAGCGTATCACGTGAGGTCATGAAGAATATCACTTCAAGGACCAGGAAAACCAGCTCGGTTGACCCGACGGTGCGGGGTGCGAAGGAAACGTAGTAGCCCGCGTAGGCGATGGCCGCGGCGACAATCATGTTCGAATAGAACTGGTAGTGCCGATAGTGGACGCTGACCAGAAAACTGTAGGCGTCCACGTTCCCCGGCAAGCGGGAGAAATCGAGCGTTGGTGCGCGCAGCCCGGTGCGGGAATGGATCGTGTCGATGACCGCCCACCGGATCGCACTGATGGTCATGCCGCACGCCAGCGCGGCCAGAGTCAAATACAGAAAACCGCCGATCGTCGGCGCGTCGGCTGGCGTCGCGGCGAACCAGCTTCGCAACGTCGCAGAATAGGGTGTGAGTCCGGCCAGCGCTGTCGCGCCCGGCACCAGGTACGCCACCAGGGGGCCGAAGTTCGAATCCGAAATGCTCGTCATCTGCCGAAAGTAGCAGATCGCGGATTCCGGAACCAGCGCCGGCTCGTTGATCAATTCCGCACAAGCGTGGTATTGATACCCCAGCGGTCGGGAATCGGATTCCCCGCTGCGGCTGTTGTTTTCGTCAACGCGCTGCTCGAACTCGGCGGTCAATCCCGCCGGAGAACTTGTGGCGGCAGGACGCGACGCAGGTCATCGATCGCACCCGGTAAACCCGGCGACCAACCGGAGCTAAGGGGATGAGCTAACCACTCATCACGCGGTCGGCCCGTAGAGCTGGATGCATCGAGAGGTGCTCGTCCAGTTCGACGGAGGCTTGTCGGAGTAAACACGCCCAGAGTCATCACGCTGCCGTTGTCTGGCAGACGGTGATTCCCTGGGCGGACCAATCCCGACACTCTATCCGATGGTTGTCCTCGGGATCGAGGGCGACGCGGACATGCCCCGACTTCGCAAGGAGTGGGGGCCGTCATTTATCAAAGCGGGTGAGGCGGCTTCATGCCGCGTAATCCCGTCCGCGGGGGTTCGGGGTCTTCGACCTCGTTCAACCCGGCTGGCGTGGGGAGCTTCGTGCCTGGCGACAGGCCGAACCGGGTCCGACTGGCCCGGCGACTTCCGGCAAATCCGGAGGCGGCGAAGAGCTCAACCATGAAAGGCCCGCGAGGGCTTGCCAGTGAGTTTCGTGAGAGACGGTGCCGAACCGTGAACGGCTGACGCCGATGGGTAAGGGGATGCTCCTACGCTCGGTCCCCTGAAATAATTGCCACTGGCAATTCAAACGACTCTCGCCTGGGAAGGCGGGACGTACGGCGACGGTCCCGAGGGGCAACCCTCTAGCGACGTGACTCACGAAACGAAGGAAATGACTAACGCGGGAAGGTCTGTGGGTGCCGGGCTGGTCCCCGGTGCGTCACGAGGTCCGTGACGTGCTTCAAACCCCGCAGACTGGGAGTGTGGCCTGAGTAGAAGCCGGCCGGAAGGCTGGGCGGTGCCGCTGCAAGGCAGTGGCGATGCCGTTGGTGTGCTCACGGGTGGTGCCGGGCACATAACCACGACGAAAGGGCTGACGGGCAGTATGGATTGGCCAGCGGTTGCGTGCCGGTGGATCGGGCGGGTGCCCGATCCCCGGCCCCTGGAAAGGCGCGAGCGGTCACGCGAGATCTCTTCGGGAGAAGAGATGTCCCGTGGCGGCGAACCGACGGCGTACGCTCGGCGTGTATCCTCACGCCGGGCCGTACGCGGAAGGTTGAAACGCATGACGGGCAGTATGGATTGGGGATGCTCTACTTAAAGAGTGTAGTTCCCATGAGTCCGACGGTTCCGAACGACCGCCACTCGGCGCAGGATGCGCACGGAGAGGGCGGACAATTCAGAAAGGAGGTTTCCCGGCTTTGCTGGCGTTGTGCCGATGAACAACGCCATTTTCATTATCAACCATGATTTGAACCGATATGGCCTATCGAGTGGAAGCGACGAGTGTGGAAGGATTCGTTCAGCAGATCGCCTGCTGCTACCTGCGGCATGGTTATTGGTTCTATGTGACGGGCGTCATTCCGCCGGGCAAGGATCCGCGAACTGTGGACATCAAGCTCCTGGCGAAGTACGGCATCGCCGTCTCGGAATCGACGCGATTGCGGCGAAAACGTGAGGGAACTGCCAATCTGCAACTGATCCGGCACGAGCGATTTTTTGTGATCCTGGCTACCAAGGGGTTGCATCCGTTCTTTGAACACGAAACGGCTCGCATCCGCGACATTCGCAAGTCGCCGCTCCGCTACGCGGGCTACGCCATCAGCTATCGTCGCGGTGGGCGGACTCGCTCGGGGGAACCTGACCCCACATGGCATTCGCATGTGGCGATCGACCGAGAGCAGTATCTCGATGCGCGAGCCAAGTTTTTGGAATTGGCACGGCATCGACGGGCCGATGACCTGGCACGGGCCTTGTACGAACTACCGTTCGAACGCTATGCGCCCGTACGACGGCAGTTGTTGCTACTGGTGAAGGGTGTCAACGAACTCAGAAAAGTCGCCGGCTATTCGCCACTGCCTTCAGAAGTCCTGGGCCTACGCCGGCGAGTCGTGAAACCATTTGCCTTTCCCGTCAGTGGTGTTTCAGAATGATGAATCCTCTGTTTTTCATCATCGGATTTCTTGTGCTTGCCCATCCCCATATACTCATCGGTTTAGGATTGCTGATACTCCTCAAGGCAACAATCACGACTGTCATTCGATAATCCACGCTACGCATGCGAGCGTGGTTATCCAACGTAGACGCCGCCGGCGAACCCGGAGAACGCATCGAAATCAAATGCTGGGGGACTCGGCGGGTTCGATGACGCAAGCAAAGCGGCCCCAAGATAAGCAGTCGTCCGCGATCCGCCGCCGGGTCCAGCCCCAACCACTAGGTCGGCGTTGTCGTCGTTGTCGAGGTTTTTCAATGTTACGCGGATACCACCCCGATTATTCACATTGCCGGCGAAAAAGTCTTTGAGCCGCACTTCCTGGTTGACGAGTAAGGCCGAACCGGAAAAGATGGAAACGCGCGGACCGCCTCCGGGTCCAGCCCCTGCAACGAGTTCCGCCTTGCCATCGCCATCGAAATCACCGGCAGCGATGTACGTCCCGTTGCGGAGATTGGGCTCGAAGGCGAAGAAGTCACCGCGTATTTTCTGGCTCCCGGACGCGTTCATCGTTTTGCCGTCGAAGATAGCGATGCGCGGACCACCTCCTGTACCGGCGGCAAACGCGAGATCGCCGAAACCGTCGCCGTTGAAGTCACCAACGGCACTGCGGCCACCGCCACGGAATTTCGTGTCGGCCACACCGTCGCCTCCGATCAGGGCGATGAAGTCCGCCAGTTGCACAAAACCTTCAGTTCCCGGGCTGAAGATCCGGACTCGGGCTCCACCGCCGCTTTCGGCAGTGATCACCACTTCGGCTTTTCCATCATTGGTCATATCGCCGGCGGAGACGACGATGCCGCGCGTGAAGCTGTCGCCGAAGGGGTTGAAATCGAAGAGCACCTTCTGGTCGACGCCATCGTAAATGCGTACGTTTCCGGCACGCCCTGGCCCGCTGGCAACAACAAGATCAGCAATCCCGTCGTCGTTGAAATCGGCAGCCGCCGTGCGGATGCCGCCGGTGAAGCCGGACCCGTACGGTGTGAGCGAATAGCGAACGGACTTGTCGGGGTTGTAGAGAATCACCGTGCTGGTTTCGCCCGCGTCGCGGCCGACGGAAAACTCCTTCGCCGGAGCCGTTGGCATCGTGGGCGGCGGGGATGTTACCGTCAGTGCGAAGCTGTCACTGGCTGTGAGACTGCCCTCGTCGCTCACAGTGACAGTCAGTGTCGCGTTGCCGATCATCCCTGGAACTGGCGTTACAGAAATCGTGCGATTTGCACCACTACCTCCAAGAACGACATTGCCGATTGGCACAAGAGTTGGATTGCTGCTGAACACACTCACTGTAAGATTCGCCAGTGGAGACTCGGCATCGCCAATTGTGAAGCTTACAGGTCCCAGCGTCGTCCCTTGAACGATTGTCTTATCGGTAAGATCGCTGATCGTGGGCGGCGTGTTCGGTGGCGGCGGGGATGTCGTCAGGTTAATCGTAAAAGACTCTTGTGCCGTCAGGCCTCCTTCATCCGCTATTGTCACAGTCAGCGTTGAAATGCCAATGATGCCGGCCAGTGTGTTGACTGTAATCGTCCGCACGCTGCCGCTTCCACTCACAATGATCGCCGATTGTGGTATGACCGCCAGGTTGGAGCTTGTGACACTAACGGACAAGTTCACGGCCAGAGTTTCCTCATCAGTGACGGTGAACGCCAATGGCCCGATGACGCCCCCGGGCGCTGTGGTTTGGTCGGCGATATTCGAAATCGACGGCGGCGTGTTGACCGGTGCTATCCCGTCGCGGAAGACAAAGAGTTCGTAGCCCACATCCGAACGATACGCCGAAAAGTACAACGCATCTCCAACTGCATAAAGGAATCTGGGCTCAGATGCCGTTCCAATTTCCAAATCGATGACGCTCGTGCCTAAACTCGTCCCGTCGCTCCTCCATAGCTCGGGCCTTGCGTCATTGGATCCATCGGTTGCTGTAAAATACAATACGCTGCCGATATTATTCAGGATTGTTAGTCGACTCCCAGGAACATTCGGCGTCAATGCGCTGGCCGGGCCGGGGTTGATGTCGAGGACAATTTGCGTGCCACTACTAGTACCGTCACTGGTCCACATTTCGCGTCCTTCCGTGCCGGACGTGTGGAAAAACAACGTCCCGCCAGCGTTCCAAAAATCATTACCGCGGAAATCGTATACGCTTCCCGTGAAGCTACGAATGAGATTGGTTCCGCTGCTCGTGCCGTCGCTCTTCCAAAGCTCATATTGGTTGGATGGATCGGCTCCGCCTGCTTGGAAGTAAAGCTGGTTACCAACAGCAACGAGCGATGTGATATCGTCCGCATGCACGACTGTAGTACCTGCACTTGTGCCGTCGCTCCTCCACAAACTGCCATTTGCCGTGAAGTAAAGGGCGCCGTCGAATTCGACAAGCTTGCCGAAGTTGGTACCTGCAGCCCCCGGTGAAATATCGGAGACGATGCTGGTCCCACTACTCGTGCCATCGCTGCGCCACAGTTCCTGGCCGTTGACGCCGTCATTGGAGATGAAGTAGAGCGCGCTCATAACGTTCGTGAGATTGGAAATCGGATAAGATTTGTCAAACGGGGTTACTTCATGCACCAGCACTGTCCCGCTGCTGGTTCCGTCCGTACGCCATAAATCGTGTCCGATCCTCCCCGAATCGGGAGCCACAAAAAACAAAGTGTCGTTCACATTCGTGAGCGAATGCGTGTTTGCTCCAGCGGGTATAAAATCAGATTCGAAAAGAAGTGTGGTCCCTGTATTGGTTACGTCGTATTTTCGGATTGAACCGCCGTCAGTGAAATACAAAACATTTCCGACGGCTGTCAGACTTCCTACGGACACGTCCGCCACAAGGGTCGCACCTGTGCTGCCTGAGATCGTTTTCCAAAGCTTATATCGATCGAAGTTTCTTGCAGAGAAGTAAACCGTTGAACCAACAGTGGCTATCGAGACTGGATACGAATTCTCAGTTGTAGTAATTATGTCGTTCACCAGCGAAGTTCCCGAACTCGTACCATCGGACCGCCAGAGTTCACGGCCTACGGTGCCATTCGATGCGTCGTAGAGCAGCGTATTCCCGAAGGAGTACAGATTTATGGGGTGTGAACCGGATTGACCTGGTCGAATATCGGAGACAAGGATCGTTCCCGCACTCGTGCCATCGCTGCGCCAGATCTCAACACCCGTAGCACCGTTCTCGGCACTAAAAAAAAGCACTCCATTGACATTCGTGAGGTATCGCGGAACGGAATCGAGACTGTTGCTCGTATTGATGTCATGGACGATCATCGTGCCCGAGCTTGTGCCGTTGCTGCGCCAAAGTTCTATGCCATGTACGCCGTCATCAGCCGTGAAATAGAGCACTCCGTTGACATTCGTAAGATTGTCAAGATAATCGAGATAGGCGTACGCAAAACCCGGCTTGATGTCTCGGACAATGCTCGTACCGCTGCTGGTGCCGTCGCTATGCCATAGTGCAAGACCATTCACATTGTCCGTGGCCTTAAAGAAAATCGTATCATTGACATTGACGAGCGATTTCGGACTTGATGCGATTGGACTCCCCGCTGTGTTGTCTTGGACAGATTTCGTTCCCGTGCTGGTGCCATCGCTACGCCAGAGTTGGTAACCAGTGGCAGCGTCTCTGGCGTTGAAATACAGGACGCCATTGCCGTTGGTGAGATATCTCGGCCCGTAATTGAAGCCGGTGCCCGTATCGATGTCTGCGACGATCGTCGTGCCCGAGAATGTGCCGTCGCTGCGCCAGAGTTCCCGGCCTCGTACACCATCGTCGGCCGTGAAGAAAAGTGTCGAGTCTATGACCACGAGGTTGAACGGACGCGAGCTCAAGGCTCCCGGCAGGATATCGCGGACGAGCGTGGTGCCGCTGCTGGTGCCATCGCTCTTCCAGAGTTCGCGATTGGTACCGTCCAAGCCGGCACCGGCGGAAAACAGCAGAGTGCCATTGACATTGGTTAGAGAATAGGGATTCGAGCTCGAATTCAATCCGTTGCTGATGTCCCGAACGAGCACGGTGCCGCTGTTGGTGCCGTCGCTCTTCCAGAGTTCACGGCCCTCGTTAGGCGTCTCGGCTCGGAAAAAGAGGACACCGTTGACATTGACGAGGCCGGCGGGATTCGAGGAACCGGTGCCTGGCCTGATGTCTTTCACGAGAAATGTGCCGGCGCTGGTGCCGTCCGTGCGCCAGAGTTCGATGCCGTGGGTTTCATCCGTGGCTGCGAAGTAAACGAAACCCCCGACCTGGGCGTATTGGTTGGGGTTAGAGCCGCGCCCTTCGCTGTTGATGTCGGCGACAAGGCTCACCGTCGGCGTGATGCGGGGTTCAAGCTCGAAGACCTTGAAATCGGGTCGCTGTGGGCGGGGCATGGCAGTTCCTTGCGGTCAGCAGTGGGCGGGATCAGGAAGCCTCTACCAGTTCTTAGCCCGGACCCTCACGCGAGAAGAACTTGAGATTGCTTTTGGCTTGTTTTCGAGGGCAGAACCCTTCAAGCTCACGTTTGGTCTCATAAGGAGATAACGGACGCCTTCGTTCCGAAGGCTGTCGTACAGCAGCCGTTTTCGACAGCCAGCTTCCACAGGCGTTGCGGCAGGGGCTCGCGGCCGGTATTCTGAGTGCGGAGGCTTCTTCCGATGAGCGTGCTCACGACACCACCCACTCGCCCTGGAACTGCTCGGACGTTCGGTGCCGGAACCTTCATTCCGCCGCTCGAAAATGGCGATCGGCTCTCACGGATCGAGTTCGAACGCCGCTACCACGCCATGCCGCCGCACATCCGCGCGGAACTCATCGAAGGAGTCGTCGTCATGGCTTCGCCCGTGCGCTTCACCGGTCATGGTTCCGAGCATTTCGACTTGATCGGCTGTCTGAGCATTTACAAGGCCGCCACGCACGGCGTTCTCGGCGGTGACAACGCCACCATCCGGCTCGACCTCGACAACGAACCGCAGCCCGATGTCTGCCTCCTGATCGATCCGGCCCGCGGTGGTGCTTCGAAGATCGATGCGGACGGCTACATCGAAGGTGCCCCGGAGTTGGTCGCGGAAGTGGCGGCCAGCACCGTCAGTCAGGACCTGGGGCCGAAGCTCAACGCCTACCGCCGCAACGGCGTTCGCGAATACATCGTCTGGCGCGTGCAGGATGCTGAACTCGATTGGTTCATCCTTCGCGAGGGAAACTACGACCGTTTGCCGCCCGACGCTGATGGCATCACCCGCAGCGTCATATTCCCCGGGCTGTGGCTCGACGCGGTTGCACTCGCAAATCGGGACTTGGCTCGCGTTCATGCTGTGATACGCGACGGCCTTGCCTCAACTGAGCACACGGCGTTCATCTCTAGGCTTGGATCGGCTTGTGCGTAGCTCCATTGCGTCATGGAAATCGAGGACTCCTACGCGAGATGCGGCAAGTTTGTCCTCAAATGCTGGACGGAGTCGCAGAAGGGGAAAAATCCCTTTCTCTTCGACGATCAGATCGATGACATGATTCGGGCCTACAAGCGAGCTCGAAGATTCATCTTCCGCCGCCGGTTGTTCCGAATCTTCTTCGGTCATTTGGTTCTTCGCGAGGCAGGGTCAACCCCCTGTCTCGCTTCTTTTGTTGATGCGCATCGTAGTCGGAGGTCTGACGACCATCACGGAAGAGCTATTTGCGATCAGAGACCGAATGAGACAGCGCCAGATTCAGCCTATTGATAACGTCGTTTGCAGCAGTCCCATGCTCATGTAAAGGAACCATAAATAATGCTGCTGTTGGTCTTCCAACAATACTATACCTAACAGCTATCATTTTGCATTTAAGGTCATCATGGCATTCGTAATTTAGGGTTTCTGCATAAAGCATGGTTGTTTCCCATCTTCTCCATGCTGTGATTCTCTTGCCGACTTTGATGCCAGTGGATCGCACTTCACATTGTTGCGGCTCGCCTTCTGCGGGCATAGGGATGCTAGATGCGATCAGGTATTTTGAGAGATAATAAAGTGCGACTATCACTACCATCACCAAGGAGTATCCTTGATACGATGAATACATAATGTCAACGAATGCGACAATACCCATTGCCGAAAGCATTAATGGATCACATTTATCAAGCGCGAAGGGGCCTAGTTTATGCATCTTGATAGTAGAGACAGCAAGATCCCACTCTGTTTTACCGTAAGTCCATAAACACAACAGTTCGCCTTCGGAGAATCTACTCCTAGTTTCCATTATATAAATATCGTATATAGCATCCTATGGGCGTAAGCGTAGATATTGGAATCAATATGCTTTCATACGTTAATGTGAAGCCTAGTTCTTCGATTGCCACAGCAATCGACGAGAAATTAGAGCCTAAAGTGCTGACTGTGAGATACTCCAAGGCCACGAATAAAAATGGTATTGCAAATCCTAACGCAAAACCAGTCGCGCTTGCAATTGCAACATTATAAAGTGTTGTATTCTGATGGGTAATAAAATCACAAAACACTGTCGTGGTTGCACTCGCAGCCGCCCCAACAAATCCGGTAAATAGCCCGTACAGTACGATCGGGGGCAATGGGAATAGGCCGAATGGGTCGGTTGCATTGTGGGGTGAGTTGCCGGCATACCGATAGAAATTGCTGTCCATGGCGGCATAGCCTATTGGGTCGATTGTAATGAAGTTGCCAGATTGAGGGGATAGATAACGAGCTCGATTGTATAGCAAAGATGTGTTGGCAGAATACTCACGTCCTGTAAATGAGTACCTATCACTATGAAGAGCGGCAGAATGCATAATTAATTGACCAAATGCAGTATAGTCAGTATTATTCTGTAGTAGGCCGTTACTGTTTACTAAATCACGAACGGAACCAAGTTTGTCAACTAAATACCAAGCAGTTCCATTAATTGCTTGCCAGCGGGCAACGTTTTCGTCAATTTTATCTCCGAATAAATAGCTTGTTTTGAGCGTTCCAACCGTATCATAATCTGCCCAAGCGTTATCGCTATTGTACACGATCCACAGCGGTTGGCCGTTGGTTTCGATGGCGATGCGACGGCCGCTAGCGTCATAAACGTACTCAGACAGGGAAATTATTACGCCGCCGCCGCTGCGTTGTTCCACTTTCATCAACCGATTACGGTGATCCCAGAAGTACTCGGTCACAGTGCCGGTCGCAATCTCGGTCTTCGTCTTGGTGTTTCCTTCGTTATCGTATGTGTACGTGAAGGTGCCGTCGGTGGAGAAGCGGTTGCCGATGGTCGTCGTGTAACTCCCCGCTGTGGGGCCGGTCGCCGTCATCCGGTTGCCATTCTTGTCGTAACTGAAGCTTTCGAAGAGTGAACCGTTTTTGGTCACGGTCATCAACTGGCTGGTCTTATCGTAACCGTAAATGTAGCTGTCGCCGTGATGCGATTCCGCCGTCAATCGCCCCACGGTGTCATAGGTGTACTGGTAATCGGCGATCAGGCTGTTGCCCGCACCGCGGTGGGTGATCGACTTCGAAAGACCATTGGCAAAGTAATCGTACGCACTGGTGCCGACGATTTGCGTGCCGGCCAGGTCGCTGTAGCGGGTGGCGTTCTTTCGCGTGCCGTTGTCGAAATAATCGAAATCGATCCGCGCCGGATCGACGCCGCCGCCCTGCCAGGTCCGCGAGAGCAGTTCATTGCGGTTGCTGTATTGCGAACCGACGGCGGTGCCGGTGTTGTCCACGACGTTGATCGGGTTTCCGTTGGCGTCATAAGTGTAGGTGAGCGTGAAGGTGCCGACGTTGCTGCCGGGGTAGATCGTTGTCGCCACGCGGACGCGGTTCAGGGCATCGTAGGTGTAGCTCAACTGGCTGTCAGGATCGCTGGCCGAGAGCAGGTTCCCCACGGCGTCATAAGTGCTGGCGATGGTGCGGAGGAGCGTGGGGCCGCTCCACCATTTCTCCGCCGTCTGCCGGCCCAGCGGGTCGTATTCGAAGGTGCGACGCCGGCTGTTGCGGTCGATGATCTCGATGCGGTTGCCCAGGGCATCGAAGGCGGTGAAGCTGGTACTGCCGAGCGGATCGATCTCCTGCGTGGCTCGGTTGTTCTTGTCGTAAACGTATTTCGTGATGTTGCCGACGGGATCGGTCAGCGAGAGCAGGTTTCCGTTTGGATCATACGTGAAGAACGTGATGCCTCCCTCGGCGTCGATGATCTTCGTGCGGCGATTGGCGGCGTCGTATTCGTAGCGCGTGATGTTGCCGAGCGGGTCGGTAACTTTCGTGAGGTTGTTCAACTGATATTCGTATTGCGTTTTGTTCCCGGCACCGTCGATGGTAGCGGTGAGCCGGCCGACGCTGTCGTAATTGTTCTTGGTGACGAAGCCGCGTTCGTCGGTCACCTGGATGATCTGCCGGAAGGCGTTGTTTTCCTGATAGCGAATGCTGCCATCGGGATTGATGATGGTGTGCGGCAGCCCGCAGGTGCAGAGGTCGGTGAAGATCGTGGTGGCACCGCCGAAATCGGTGTAGCCAGTGGTCCGCCCTTGAGCATCGTAAGTAAGCGAGGAGATGGACCCTGCGGCGTTGACGATGCCGGTAAGGTTCCCCTGAGAGTCATACCCGTAAGCGGTGAGCCGTCCCAACGGATCGGTGGTGCTGGTGAGCTTGTTGGCGGCACTGTAGGTGTTGGTGGTCGTGCCGGCGTCGGTGGTGACGGTGAGCGTGTTGCCGCGATTATCGAAAGTATTGACGGTGACGCGGTCCTTGCCCGGCCCGCCATTGAGCAGGGTGATCCGGGTTTCCCGATCGGGGTTGGCGGCATCGGTGTATTCGTACAGCGTGACGCCGCCTTCGGGGTCGGTGGACTGCACGATGTTGCCGCGGTCGTTGTAAACGAGCGTGGTGGCGTTGCCGCGGGCATCACTGACGACGCCCGTGAAATTGCTCGGGTCGAAGTTCTGCTCGGTGCGGTTGCCGAGCGCGTCGATGATGGCGACGATGCGACCATTCTCGTCATATTCGGTCTTCACCGCACGCCGGCCCAGCGGATCGTAGACTTCGTCGAGATAGTGCGCCCGCGTCGGGTTGTATTTGAAGGTCGTGGCCTGGCTGGCCTGATCGGTGACGGACTTCAGATCCCCGGCTGCGGTGTAGGCATAGTTGATGGCCTTGCCGTCGAGGTCGATGATTTGCGTGATGCGGCCCTGGCCATCGCGGACAAAGTTGATGGCCTCGCCGGACGAGTGTTGGAAGCCGCCGCTGGTGTAGGTGAGAATGTTGCCGGTCTGGTCGGTGACTTTGCTGAGGCCGGTTTGTTGGTTGTAGAAGTAGGTGAGGCCGTCGTTCGTGACGAGGCGGTAGTCGCTCGGGTTGTAGGCCCCGCCCAAAGCAATGATGATGGCATTGTCGGTCCAGGTGCCGTCGGCTTGGAGCTTGTACTGAATGCCGGGATCGGCTTTGAAGCCGGGGGTGGCGGTCGTGCCGAAGAAGCTGCTCTGATAGTTCGTCGGTGAGAAGGTGAAACCGATGCGCTCGCCGCTGGGGGCGGTCACGAAGACACGCGTCTTGTCGGGAACGAAGTTGGTGCCGGCGGGCACGGTCTCGCGAATGTCGCCGTCGGCGACGCCGAGCGTCCAACCGAAGCCGAAGTCGCTTTGCTGATTCGATTGCAGAGTGTCATAGACGCGGTTGATTGCGATCGGGATGCCCGCGATGGGCACGCTGAGATCGGTGAACTCCAGGCGGAAGTTGCCGAGCTTGGCGTTGCCGGTGACGCTGATCGTGATGCCGCGGATCGTGCCTTGGCCGTTGATGTCAAAGGCTTCAACGAAGACGACGTAGTCGTCGTTCTGCAGCAGCGTGGGATCGATCGTTGCGATCTTGCTGTCGATGATTTCGTTCTTGCCTGTGGCGATGATCCGGTAATCGGGATCGCTGAAATCGTACGCGTAGATGTCGACCAGGCCGGTCGGCGCGAGGTAGACGTTGTAATGGTCCAGTTGGTCGTCGGGATCGTCGATAGTGCCGATGATGTCGGTGAGATAGGTGATCGTGCTGGCGGTGGTCGGCGAGGTGATGGTGACATTCGGCCCCTGCTGATCCGCGGGATCGAAGATACGGACGATGGTCGAAGCGGTGCCGACGTTGCCGCTGGCATCGGTGGCGGTGCCGATGACGGTGATGTAACCCGCCACGGACATCGTCATCGTGACTTGTCCCTGTGCATTGATCGCGAGTGGTTGACCGTTGATTGACAACCCTCTTGAAGTGACGCCGACGTTATCGCTGGCTGCAACCGTGAAAGTGATTTCGGTGCCGAGCGGTGCCTGGGTGGAACTGGCGAAGACTGTGACGTTCGGCGCCTGGGTGTCGGCCGTGAGCGTGAGGGCGAACGTCTGCGATGCGGAAAGCCCGCCGGTGTCGGTGGCCACGACGGTGATCGACTCGACTCGCGGCGGTGTGTTCGATTGCCAAATGATGCGGCCGAAGGAATCAATCGTCATCCCGGCGGGGGCATTTGAGAAACTGTAGGCAATTGTGTCGCCCTCCGGGTCGCCAGCGAAGACGCTGAGGCGAAAGGTCGCGCCCGCCGTGATGGATTGATCGGCGATGGGACTGAGAACCGGGGCCAGATTCTCACGGGCGGTCAGCGTGAAGGATTGCACGCCCTGTCCACCGCGGCCGTCGGTGGCGGCGATGGTCACGGTGGATTTACCAGCTTCGGTGGCCAGCCAGGTGACGACGCCGGACGCTTGGTCGATGGTCATCCCAGCGGGTGCTCCGAGCAGTGCGAACTCCAGCGGATCGCCATCGGGGTCGCTGGCGGCGACGGTGTACTGATAGGGGTTGCCGAGCGTGGCGAGGGTTTGCGCTTTCGAGGTGATGACCGGTGGGCGATTCGGCGGAAGAGCGTCAACTTCGATTGTGTAGGTCTGCGTGTTGAAGTTCCCTGCCTGATCCGTGACGCGGAGTGTGACTGACTGTGGACCGATTTGCGCCGTTGTGGGTACCCAGCGGATGATGCTCGTGCCGGGGAGGAACGCCATACCAGCGGGAGCACTGTCGATGCTGAACGTGAGCGGATCGCCTTCGGCGTCGATGGCTCGCACGGCATAGGCATACGGGAAGTCCGCGTTGCCGATGGTTCCCGGCACGGACGTGATCCGCGGCGGTTGATTGATGCAGGCGATGTCGATCGTGAAGGCCTGCTCCGCACTAGCACCGTAGGCGTCGGTCACGCGGACCGTCACCGGAGCTTGGCCGGTCTGGTCGCTCTCGGGCAGCCAGCGGAGTGTACCACGGAACGGATCGAGCGACAGGCCCTGCGGACCATCAAGGAGCGTCCAGAAGACCGGATCGCCGTCCGCATCGCGGGCGGCAAGATCGTATTCATACGGGCTCATCACAGTGCCCACGATTCGCGGCACGGACGTGATGACCGGCGCAGAATTCGTCGCATTGGCGACAACGGAGACTTCGTAACTCAAATCGCGTTCACCCGTGCGGCCATCGGAAACGCGGATCTGCACGGGGATCGGTGTCGATGTCAGGGCACTCGGCGTCCAGCGGAGGATTCCCTTGGCATCGATCGTCATTCCAGCCGGCGCATTCAGCAGGGAATACGCGATCGGATCGCCGTCGGCATCGCTGGCACTCACGCGGCCGATGTAGTCGCGGTCCAGCCAGGCCGTGGTGCGGGCTTCAAGCGTCGCCACCGGTGCGGTGTTCGCGGGAGCCGTGGCTACGGTGATGGCAAAGGTGTGATCGGTCGTGCCCCCGACGCCGTCGGAGACTCGGACCGTGGCGGTCTTGCTGCCGAGATCCGCCGCTGTCGGCAACCAGGTGAAGACGCCCTTGGAATCGACCGCCATGCCTGCGAGGGGATTGACGAGCGAATAAATGAGCGCGGTTTGCTCGGCGTCCTGGGCGAGAACAACGTATGAAAAAGGGAAGCCGGTAGCTGCGAAGCCGGTAGGCGGTGTCGATGTGACAAGAGGGGTAGTGTTCGAATTCGAAACGCTCACGCTCCATGTTTGAATAGCGAAGTTGCCATCAATATCTGTTGCTCGTAAAGTTACTTGGTGTGGCCCGATTTGACTGCGTGTAGGTGACCAGACAACCACTCCTAGATCGGGATGCACAGCCATGCCATCGGGGCTTCCCAGGAGATCATATGAGATGGCCTGTAGCTCGGGGTCAATGACACGAGAACGGTAAATGTAATTCTCATTTATTATTGCCGAGGTCATAGGGTTAGAAACGAACGTGGGTGCTAGATTGGAGGAGCCTCCGGGCAGTTGCAGCAGACCAAAATCGATGTCGTAAATTACCCCGCCGCCCGTGACAACTACTTCGTAAAACGACTTGGATGGATTTATAGAAACCCACTGATTTCCGAGTTCGACTACAGCTCTATAATTGCCCGGCACCACTCCTTGTATAGTATAATTGCCAGAAGAATTGGTTGTCGCGACAGGTTCATTGCCATCCAAATTTCCATTTTCGTTAATATCCAAGAACACACGTCGACCCGAGAGGACAGCCTCTCCGGCATCTTGCTTTCCATTGGAATTAAGATCTTCATAAACAACGCCGCGTAATTCTCCGATTGTATTGTCGCGTGGTCCACCACTGAAAGTCACTAACAGTTCATCGATCGTAGTAAATACTTCAGCAGTCGGATCGATCACTTGAAGCGGTGCAAGTGGGACACTTTTTCCAACACCGTATGCACGAACACTCGCCGCTACGGCGAGTAACTGCGGAACAACAGTTAGATAATTGTTCGAGCCGGGCTGCCCATCGGAGAGGAAAATAAAGTTGGCATCAATAAAGTCTGTGTTAAGCGATTGAAACGCGGAAATCGCCTTCAGAATGGGTGCCTGGTAGTCTGTGTTTCCAGCCGCACGAAGAGCTTTCAGTGCCTGATCCACATCTCGAATCGAGTTCATGTCAGAATCAGTAGTTGCACGAGTAAATATCTGTACTCCGGAGGCAACCGGATCGAGATCAACAAAATTGGCAGCACTATTAAAGGGAAGTATCAGTACTCGGCCTGTTGCATCTAGCCCGCGATCGATTAGCTGCTGGTTGATACTAATGAATGCTGCAACTTCTGCATCAAGAATTGTGTTTGATAAGCCATCGCCGTTTACATCGCCAATGTTAGCTCCATCGAAAGCAAATTTTGCACTTCCTGAAATGTCGATGACAAATATTACATCTGGCGTATTGCCTGAAATGAGAGGAGGTCGATTTACGGTCAATACGTATGACTGTGAATCCTGACCCCCCATGTTGTCATTGACAAGAATCTCGAACGTATATTGGCCTACTTGATTCGTGTTTAAGGTCCATGTTACCAAGCCCGTCTGAGGGTCAATGATCGGGCCAGTAGAAGGTGAAACGAGACTATAGGTTATTGAGTCATTGTCTGGATCGACAGCTTCTACTTGATAAGCGTAAGTGCCAACTCCATTCCCTTGTACTTCAAACGAATCAATGGCTTCGCTTACGATTACTGGTGGTCGATTGCTACCGGCCTCGACGCAAATGTTGAAGTTCTGCCGAGCGATGCCTCCGTTGTTGTCGTTGGCGAGGACCGTCACGGCGACATGGCCAATATCGCTACCAACAGGCGTCCAGGAAATGAGGCCAGTGGCAGGGTCAATGGACATGCTGGCTGGGGATCCGGTGTCCAGTGAGTAGGTGAGGGTGTCGCTGTCGGGATCGATCGCGTCGGCATCGTAGCGGTATTCCTCGCCGATGACCGCTTCCTCTTCTGGCAGGCTTGTAAACACCGGCGGGCGGTTGGGCACGGAGACGGACATGGCGAGCGTGAAACTCTGCACGGCGGTACCGCCGCGGCCATCGGAGACTTGCACAACAACCGCGTGATTGCCGAGATCGTCCGCTGTCGGCGCCCAGGCCAGCAGGGAACCGCTGACGCTCATGTCGACGGGACCGCTGACCAAACTAAACGTGAGCGAATCGCCATCGGGGTCCGTGGCGGTGAGTGGGTAGTTGTAGGCCCGGTCGGCGGAGGCTTCGATCCGGGGCACGGAGGTGAACGCGGGCGGGCGGTTGAGGACGCCGAAGAAGACGAGGTCGTACGTGAACTGAGCGCGTTTGGGATTTGCGAAGCCGAGCGTCAGCGTGCCGGTGTGCTCCTGAGGGGCGAGCATGCCGCCGGTGACGAGCCCGGTGAAGTCGTAATAGGGCGTGCCGTCGGGGAGCGTGCCCGCCGGATTGAGAACGCTCACCACCGGATCGCTGATGTTCTTCACGGCGGCATAGAGTGGTACGCCGCTGGGGTATTGCCCGAGGTTGGTGACGGCGAAATCGGCATAGAGCGACTTCGACCGCTGCTCGAAGGACGTGCGGGCGTATTCGGCCCGGAAACTGGCGGTGATGTCGCTGAACTGGGCGAAGTCAACTTTGCTCGAGGCTTGCGATGTTCCAGTGATGGTGATGGACGTCTCGACTGTTTTGCCGAGCGCGTCGTAGGCAACGAAAAATAAGTTGTTCTCACCGGGATTGATGTCGGCAACAACCCAGAAATTGCCTTCAGAATCCAGTTGGTCTACGGGAGTGCCGTTGATCGTGACGGCCACGATTGAGTTCGCACCAAATTGCGTACCGGCGACAGCGAACCCTGTCAGAAGCGACTGCGTGTAGGCAGGAACAGTCGTACTGGCCGCTGAAACAGAAATGGATGGCGAGAAACTGGAGGGCCCGATACTGTTCGGAGCAACCTCGACACTCACCAGGTCATAGCCGGGTGCTGAACCATTATTGTCTAATCCAACGATTCGAACAGCTGTGACAGGTTTTGCGTAGCCGATGGTTGCCAAGTCGAGACCAATTTGAGGGAGCAGTTCCCCAAACCCGCCACCAAAGAGACCTCGTTGGCCTTCAAAAACAACACCAAGTTCGACAAAATTAATGCCATCGGAACTTACGAAAACACTCGCCTGTTCACTTCCTGCATCTGCGACATCAAGGCCTCTGACGAAAAGATCGTTGCCAGGGCCATCGATGATCGATTCATCGGTGAACCCGACTGTAATACTCGAGCCTTGCGGAATCGATAAGAAATCGGTTGTTGGATTCCCGCTCACAATCGGGCTTGGTGGCGGTGCCCCTAAGACAACCGCTGGATCGACCGGAACGTTTGAAGGTCCGCCAGGCAATCTCCCGTATGGTTCGGGAATGCCACTGCTGCCGGCTGCATGGTAATCGAGAACAACGTCCGCATAACCATCCCCCAGCGTTGGCGGGTCGGCGATGCCTTCCGGCGCGGCATTCGACTTCGACAGCACGAACGTATCGTTCGCGATTGCGTTTCCGTTGCGCAAATCCATGCCGCCGGCATAGCGGTAGACGGTTCGGTCGAGTCGGTCCACGACCCAGAGATCGTTGCCACCAGCGGGATTGCGAGTGATGCCGCTGGGCTGAGTGTTGGCGGCGTCAAGTTGCCACACGCCGAGAATACTTCCAGCGTTGTCGTAGACGAAGACTTGTTTTGTCGCGTCATCGGTCACCCAAAAGATGGAGCCATCGGTAACGAGATCGCTGGGACTGGCGTTGGTGGCTGCGAGCGAGAAGGTTGCCGTGGCGGTGGCTGAACCGGTGTCGGCGTTTCGTTTGAGATAAAAATTGACGGTCTTGGTGCCGCGATCCACGATCCAGAAGTTGATGCCGTCGGTGGCGATGCCCTGCGGATCGACGGCGTCGGTGGCAGTCCAGGAGTTGAGAAGTTCACCGCTGGCGGTGTGAGCGTCCACGCGG
>JBGSSZ010000508.1:0-6316 GCA_041736785.1 Limnoglobus sp. | reverse complement strand
CCGCGTCCATGCGGAAATCTCCTTACGGCAAAGGAAGCGGTGTAAGGATCGCCAGAATCCAGCCCAGCAAGCAATAGCAACCGTGCGCTGTAGTATTAATAAGTACGTTTTTATTTCTCAACATGGCAAAGTGATGATGGTTTCAAATAACCTTAAGGACTGATACTAAGTGTGCCCAACCAAATTGTGATCGCATTTGTTGCCGAATTCGGGGTGAAAGGATTTCGTGTCATTGAAGGTTCGATTCCCGAATTGTCGAGAATTCTGGAGCAGCCAGACGTGATGGGGTTCGGTAAGCTCCGCACGTGAGGCTATTTTGCCTCCGACGTCGCAGGAGTCTTCGGCATGCGCGATTGATGGCGATTGAGCCAGCCTTCGAGGATGGCGACGGCGGAGACGAAGTCGTAGCCGAGGGTCATCAGCAGATCGATGGTGTTGAGATTTTTCTGGCAGCCGAAACAGTGGGCGAGGTTGTTGCGCGGGTTCACGGTGGCTTGCATATCCCCTCAAATCGGCTTGCACTGGCGATGAGGTTGAGTGTGGAAAGAAAAGCAAGCGTTTTGGCTTCGGGACAAGGCGTTTCGTCGAGTGGAGTAGAGGGGAGTTGAACCCCTGACCTTTGCAATGCGAATGCAACGCTCTACCAACTGAGCTACTACCCCGGTCCGTCAATCATAGAAGCAGCGACACTCCCGCGGCAAGTGGGGTTCAGGAACCCTTGGCCTTCTGGAACTTCTCGCGGTAGATGGCGGCGCGGTCTTTGTCGCCTTGCTTTTCAAAGAGTTCAGCCAGCCGATCAAGCGCCTTGGCCACCTCGTCGGCGTCGCTGTTGTAGACCGCCTCGACCCAGAGAAACTCCCACATCGCATCGCGGGGCTGGTCGGCCATCATGAAAAGTTTGCCAAGTGCGTTGTGTGCCGTGGCCTTGGCCAGCGGGTCGGTCATCTTGTCGATCTGCTCGTGGACGATTTTCGCGGCGGCCTGCACCTTGGCCGGATCGGTGCGTTCCTTGGCGCCATTGAGCAACGCCTGGTAGACGGCCAGTCGCTGCTTCTGCACCGCGGAGAGCGTGGTGATTTTCGCGGCGGCATCGATCACGGGTTCGGCAGCGAGCGGAGAGCCGGTGCGGAGCAGCACATCCACTTCCGCGAGCTTCGCGTTGTTCTGCAGCGTCGGCGGCAGTCCCTCGACTTTGGCCAGTGTCGAGAGCGTCTGAGCGGCTTCCTTGAAATTGCCCAATTCGGCCTGAAGCCGGGCCGCTGTTCGTGAGGCGGGCCAGACTTCCCACGACTTGTTGTAGGATCGCGCCACGTTCAGCAGTTGTGCGATGGCCGCAGTGGCTTCCGTGCGAAACTCATCGCCGGTCCTGGTGTCGGCGATGCTCGCGGCGAGCATGGCGGATTTGAATTCGAGGAACCGCCGGGTGCGCTCGTTCGGGCTGCTGCTCGCCGAGGCCTTCTGCAGCAGTTCGTCGTACTTTTTCTTGGCCTCGATGCCTCCCTTTTCGTCGAGGCTGGGCAGCGACTGCCGCTCGCGATCATCGACGCCGACGAGTGTGCCGTAGTAGACGGCGACGATGTCAGCAGGGCTGATGGTGATCGACTTGCCCGAAGAGGTGATGGTCGCGCCGGCGGCGGTTTCCTTCACTTCGCCGAGCTTGGTGATCTCTTCGTTCCCCTTGGCGCGGTCGAGATATTTCACGGTATCACTGCCGCCGCCGAGTTGGGCATGCAGCGGCAGCGTGCCAGCGAGCAGGAGCAGGCTCGTCAGGGCGAGTGTTCGTCGAAGAGTCATGGAAGCAGCCTCCGGGGGGAGTTTCGGGGGTTCAGTTGCCGGCGGATTCATCGAGGAACGCCTTGCCGCCGAGGCGCTTGTATTCTGCCTTGATGGCCGGATAGTCGTTGAGCAGTTCGCGATAGCGGTCTTTGACGTCCTGCTTGAGTGCCGTGGGGTTGGACACTTCGATGTCGTGGACCTGCCCGCCGATTTTGGTCAGCGATTCGTTGAGCTTGGCGGGGTCGCTGATGAGTTGGCTGTTGCCGCGAGCGATGCAGCGGCGGAGATCGCAGAGGATATCGAGGTAGATCGGCACGAGCTTCTCGCGGTCGTTGGGGTTCAGATCCTTGTTGCGGATGGCTCCGGCATACTGCAGCGCGATGGCTTCCCAGGCTTTCTTCGCTTCGACCCACGCCCGTCCGCGATTGGCTTGTTGGTCCGCCGGCATGTTCGCCGCTTTGTCTTCGAGCAGCAGCACCGCTTCCTTTCGGAATTCCAGCGAGCGGGCCCAGCCCTTCTGCTTTCCGTCGCCGAGTGCGGCCTTGAGGATGCGGTCCGCCTCGGCGAAATTCTTGAGCGCACGGTACGCCCGCGCCATCTCGATCTGCGCGATCTGGAACGAATAGACCGCGTTGCGATCCTCTTCATCCAGCGTTGTCGTGGGTAACGCGAGCTTTTCCGGGGTCGGCGTGGGCACCTTCTTCAAGACTTCGATCGCCTTCTCATACTGACCCAGATCCCGCAGCGAGCGACCCAGCGACGCCTGCACACGGTTCGGCAGCTTGTCCTTGCTCGCCTGCTTCTGCAGCAGATCGCCAATCGTGTTGGTCAGCTTGTCCGCCTCGGCGTCTTTCTTGTCCTTGCGGAGCTCGTCCACCTGCGGCCTCACCAGGGCGACCAGTTGATTCAGGGCCAAGCTGGTGGCGTCGATGGTGCCGCCGAGTTTGTCGAGCAGTTCGAAGAGCCCGGCGGCTTTGTCGAACTCCCCCTCGCGGATGCGGCCTTTCATCGCCAGCAGTACGAACTCGCGGCGGAACTTGTCCAGGCTCACCGCGGCACTGCCCGCTTCGCCTTCGAGGTTGCCCTCGCCGGCCTTGCCCGCGGTGTTGATCGCAGCGAGCGAAGGTGCCAGCCGGTCGGCCATCTCCTTGTATTTGCCATCCTCGAACTGCTTCGCGGCCTGCCCGTAGATCGCCCGCAGTCGCACTTCGTCGCTGGAGTAGGTGAGAGCCTTCTTGTCGGTGTCGTCGAGCGTGCTGGCGGCGATGTTCTTGATGTTCTCCGTCGCGATCTTCTCCGCAACGGGGTAGCCCCGCGGCGAGTCGGACAGATGCAGATTCGCGAGCAGGTTACGCACGGCGAAGTACGCTTTCAGGCCTCGCCCTGCTGCGGGCTGGGTGACCGCTTCGCAATCGGCGACGGCCTGCTTGAAGACCGCGGCTTTCTCCGCGTCGCTGAGTGTCGAGTCCCGGGCTGCGATCAGCATGAACGCAACGCGGCCCTGAATCGCCCGAGCCGCGGCCACATCGGCATAACTCGGGCTGATGCGGCTGAGCAGGTCGAAGGCTTTGCGATACTGCCGCTCACCGCTGAAGACCTGCGCGATCCGCAGTCGGGCGGAATCGGTCGAAGGATCCGTGGGGAATGTTTTGTCGAGGTACATTGCCAAGGCGATGGCCCGGTTCTGATCGGTGGCTCGCGATGCTTCGTCGGCGTTGACACTCTGACGATCGCGGGCACGGAGGTAGCTGTCGACGCCGAGGAAGCCGCCGCGCGCCGCGAGTGAGCCGCGGGCCGAGTGTGCGAGGGCATCGCCGGCCACGGCGGCGAGGGGAAACTGCCCGGAGGTGTAGTAGGCGATGGCGTGATTGAATTTGGTCTCGGCCACTTCTCGTGGCGGAGTGTTGGGCGTCACCAGTTCCTTGGCCCGCTTCATCAACGCGATCGCTTTGGCGAACTCTTCCCGCTCGGTCTTTTGGGCGGCTTCGTACTTGGCCTTGTCGGCTTCATCGACCTGCCGTGCGGCGGCCCGGGCTTCATTCGCCTTCATCAGTTGCACGATGCTCGCCATCTGTGCTTCTTCGAGGTTGGCGTAGAACTTCGCTTCTTTGGGCGTGTCACCGACGATGAATCGCGTGGCCCGGTTGCGGTTTTCGGTCGCCCGTTCGCTGTACTCGTTGTCGAACTCGATGAGCTTCTTGTATTCGCGGGTGGCTTCCTTGAGATAGGCCAGTCCCTGCGAACTGACCGAGCGGATTTTCTGGGGCTTGTTCGCGTCTTTGTCCTCTTTGCTCTGCTTCTCCCAGTTGATCTCCGACTGACCGAGCATCTCGGTGAGGTAGGCGTAGTAGAAGGTCATGCTGAGCCGTTGCGGTGTCATGCGCGAGCGGTAGCGGTCGCGGTCGAGCCAGTAGCGGGCCAGGCCGCGGGCTTCGCTGACCGCTCTCTTGTCCTGGGCGTTCACGGCATCGAGGAACTTGATCTGCGCTTCGAAGAAGTTGACCATGCGGACGCCGTCGGCCCCGGCGGGATTCTTGCTGCCATCTCGCTTCACCTGAGCGAAGATCTTCTCCGCAGCGGCCCGATCCGATTTGTCGTACTCGCACATCCCAGCCCAGGCCCGAGCCTGCCAGCAGATCGGGCTGGTCTCGTCCTTCTTGCCCAGAGCGTTGAACATGTTGCGGGCTTTGTCGAGTTCGGCACCACGTTTGATGACCTCCTCGCCCTGCACGTCGCTGGGGTAGGTGTCGACGAGCCTGTACTGATTGATGGCGCGGTCGAGTTCAGCCTGGTAGATCGTCTTCTGCAGTTCGCTTTTGCGCTTGTCGTCGGTGGCGCTGGCGAGTTGCGTCGCGATACCCTTGGCCGCGTCGCCAAAAAGATTCGACGCTTTGACAAACAGCGGTCGCGTGGCGATGATCGCGGCTCGACGCTTCTTGCGGGCAGCCGCGGGGTCGGGATCGCTGATCTTCCGAGTGCTGTTGATTTCATCCACCGCTTGCACCGCGGTCACTTGAGCCAAGGCAAGCTGTGCTTCCGCGGCCCGCGGGTGCTTGGGATTCGCCGCGAGGAACTTTTCAAATGCCGTCTTCGCCTGTGCGATGCCCCCTTCGCGGGCGGCCTCTTCGCTCTCCAACTGAGCCAACTCCATGAGACAGCGAGCCCGCTCCAGCGGAAGGATCACTTTGACATCCGCCGGCGGTTTCTTGGTCGCGAGTTCGTCAAGATATTCGAGCGCCAAATCCGGCTGGCCAATCTCACGCAAGCCGCGGGCGAGATCGAGCGGGTCCTCAGCAGCGACACACAACCCCTGACAGAGCAAAACGACGAGACCAGCAAACGCTGCGCGACCGAGCATAAGAGAGACTCCGAAGAAACGGCTGATGTCTTTGGACGAGAGAACGGTGCGTGCGGTTCCCGTACTCGCATTCTCACGCGAACATACGGGAAATCAAGGGGGTCAGTTCGCGGCTCAATAGCGGAAGATGAAATCCAGCGTGAAGCGGTACTCGAAGAGATCGCGATTGCCCATGAGCGGGAGCTCGAACGCGAAACCGAACTGCGAGGCTTCGGTGATCTTGTAGCGGAAGCCGAGTGCGCCGGTCAGCAGGCTGGCGCTGTTAAAGTTCTGCGCTCCGGTGTTGATCAGGTCGTGGCCCTGGCCGCTGAAGAATGTCTTGCCGCTGGCGGTGTACTGGAACCAATTCATTTCCGCGACGGGGTAGAAGCGGTGGTGGTTGCCGACGTCGAAGTCGAGGTGACCGGTGAGGTAGAAGTAGTTGCTGCGGGCATTGTCGGTGGCGAAGTTCATCCCGGCGACGGCGATGCCGTTGAACGCACCCTGGCGGAATTCCTGGAGCGTTTTACCGACGCTGACATAGGGCGTGAGTGTGAGGTTGCCGGTATTCTGCAGAGCCTCGGATGAGCCGGTCGGGATCTGGAAGATCAAGCCCGTGCCCGCGACAGTGCCGCTCTGCGTATCCCGCCAGAATGTGTATTTGGCACCGAGCCAGAGTTCGGCGAAGCTGAAGTTGCTCTCTCGGTCAGACAAGTTGCCAGGCGTGACATTGATGCCGCCGAGCTTGTTCAGTGTGATCGAGAAGCGATCGGTGAATGCGATGCTGCCGCGGGCACCGAAGAAGGCGAGCGAGCCACCCTGGAAGTTGGGCTGGTCGCCGGGGATTTTCTGATAGATGAAGATCGGCCTGATCTCGGTGAGGGCCCGAGGGTCTTCCGCAAGGAACGGATTCGAGATCGGGCTGGTCATGCAGTCGAAGCCATGATCGCTGAAGAGCCATTCTTTGGGCTTCTGCGGGTCGAAGAGGTCGGCGAAGCCGTCGCCGAGCTTGTCGCTGCGGGTGGGCCGCTCCGGCAGCAGATCCGATTTCGCGTGCAGGAACTCATCGACCGGATGCGTCGTATAGCTCGGCAACCGCACCGCGGTGGTGCGTTCAGCGACGGTGTCGGGCACGATCCGAACGGGATCGTCGGGCATCGAAAACGACGCGGGCTTGATGGCGTTGTCGTCGGCGCGTGCGGG
>JBGSSZ010000485.1:0-2177 GCA_041736785.1 Limnoglobus sp. | reverse complement strand
TCGTCGACGACGAGCCCGGCGTCCAGCACCTGCTCGCGGAAGCTCTGCGCCGCCAGCCGGTCGGGGTCGGTGATCAGGGCCACGCCGCCGGGGATCAAGAGCGCCTCAATCGCATCGACCAGCGGCTCCACCAGTCGCGCTTCATACATCAAATCCGAGCCGATGATGACGGGAAACTGCACCGCGGGCGGCGAGCGCAGATCGATGGGCAGCAGCTTGTAGTCGCGAAAACCATTCAGTGCCGCATTCTGCCCGGCGAACTTGACGGCGGCTTCGTCGCAGTCGGAGAAGGTGACGTGGAGTCCGCGGGCGAGAGCCGCGATGCCGCCGAGACCCAGCCCGCAGGCGAGTTCGAGTGCCGGTAGCGGCGTGCCGAAGCGATCCGCAATTCGGGTCCAGGGCTCACGCAGAATCACTTTCGCCAACATGCGGGCCGACGCCCAGAGATCGGCCCAGTAGGGGATGTATTCATCCGCCGCGTACGCGGCCCGCACCGCAGGGTGATCGAACACCTGATCGAGCCCGGCAGGCCGATCGAGAAAAAACGTCTTCCCTTCGACGATGACTTTCTCGCGAGTGCGCTCCGCCACCGCCGCGTCCGGCGTGCTGTGAATGCGGGCCGTCATGGCGGGTCGTAGCCTCCGGCACTCAAGGGATTGCAGCGGCAGATCCGCCAGCCGCCCTTCACGCAGCCGATCACCGGACCGTGCTTGCGGACCGCTCCGATGAAATACTCGCTGCAGCCCGGCTCGAACTTGCAACTCGGAGGAAGAATGGGGCGAATGCAATACTGATAGCCCCGCACCGCTGCGATGAGCAGCGCGTTGATCGCGGCGACCGGCCATCGCAAGACACGCTTCATCGCTTCAGCCTGCGGACAAGAGCCAGGAGTGATTCCTGATACTCCGCGAAGGTGCCGACCACGCCGGCTCGCGGCAGCAGCACGAAATCCATCGCGGGCAACTCATGCTGGCTCAGCCGGAACGCTTCGCGGAAGAGTCGCTTGTAGCGGTTCCGCACGACGGCATTGCCCACTTTCCTCGACGCGCTGATCCCCAGCCGCGGGTGGCCGCGATCGTTGGCCAGAGCGTAGACGATGAGCCGGGCGTCGCTGACGGATCGCCGGGCGTCGTAGACGCGGCGGAACTCGCTCGTCGTCCGCAGACGGTGCGACTTCGGAAAGGTCAGTTCCACGGCTCACCGGTGCGCACGGTCTGCGGATGCAACTTGGCGAACTCGTCCACGAGGCGTTTGCCCTCGTCGCCGACGCCCTTGGGCACCATCACCTGAAACACGAGATACTGATCGCCGCCGTTGATGCCTTTGCCGCGCATGCGGAGCTTGGCCCCGCTGCTGGTGCCCGCGGGGATCTTCACGCCGAGCCGCTCACCGCCGACGGTGGGAACATCGACGGTGCCACCGAGGATCGCTTCGCGGACGGAGATCGGCACGTCGAGGTGGATGTCGTTGCCTTCGTGGCGGAAGTGCGGATGGCTCGCGACCGTCACCCGGAGGATCACATCTCCCGAACCGGTGGCACTGGCGGGGACGCGGAGTTTTTTCCCCGAGGTGATGCCGGCGGGTACTTTCACATCGATGGTGCGGCCGTTGACGTTGATGCTGATGGCTCCACCACCCGCAGCCACGTTGAAGGGCACTGTGACGTCGGCTTCGGTGGCCTGTTGAGGGGTGTGCCGGCGTTTGCGCGTGCTGCGCGGTCCACCGAAGAGATCTTCGAAACCACCGCCGCCGCCCATGCTACCGAAAAACTGATTGAACAATTCCTGCGCCTGGTCGGAGTCGAACTGCGCACCTTGGAATCCGTTGCCGCCGGGGAAGCCCTGGTTCGGCGGTCCGGCGTGGCCGAACTGATCGTAGAGCCCGCGCTTCTTCTCGTCGGAAAGTGTCGCGTAGGCCTCCGACACTTCCTTGAACTTCGTTTCCGCGTCTTTGTCGCCGGGGTTCTTGTCCGGGTGGTGCTTGAGCGCGAGCTTGCGGTAGGCTTTTTTGATGTCGTCCGCCGAGGCTCTGCGGTCGACGCCCAGAATGTCGTAGTAATCGCGTGGCATGAGTTTAGATTATGAACCGTGTGTCGGGAGCAGCGGGCCGAGCTCTTCGAAGAGGTGATCGAGAATGCCGGCGAGCGCGCCTTGTGCCTTGCTGCTGCGGGAGCGGGC
>JBGSSZ010000478.1:0-18635 GCA_041736785.1 Limnoglobus sp. | reverse complement strand
TCCGAGAAGGCAAGGGAACGGTCCAAGGGCCGGAAAGCGGGGTGGTAAGGAAAGTGAAAGACGCGAAGTTCCGCCCTTAAGGATGAGGGCCAAGGTGATCCCACGCCCGTAACGGCCAGTGTCACGCCGGCTACAAACGCTGAAATCGTCGCTTATTTAAGGTCTAGTGGCGTCAGAACTACAAACAACACAACCCCGGCAACTGCCGGGGTTGTTTCATGACTCGGCATCATTCCAGCCAGTGGTACAGCGGGGTCACTAGCATTTGACGCCGGTTGATAATGTATTCAAATACGATTATGGGCGATCAGGCCACTCAATCATAAATTCCACGTGTTCATTGCGCTGAGGACAATACTGTATGGATGCTCCAATGACAGTTGCAATCTGAGATGCTATGGCCAAACCCAAGCCAGTTCCTGTTACGCCATTGGCAATCGCTTGTGGAGCACGGAAAAAAGGCGTGAAGATCAACTCAGCAACCTCGTCTGGGATAGGCTCACTTTGATTCGATATCCGTATTCGCACACAATCAACACTGATTTCGGTCTGTATTGAGACCGGTGTATGAGCCGGGCTGTACTTGACGGCATTGTCAAAAAGAATGTCCAGGATCTGACGGAGCAGTTCGGAATCGGTCGTCACCACGATTCCCTCCTCCGTCTGCACGCGAAGATCCCGAAATCGCTGATGGCATTCCTGAGCACGCCGCCAGTCGACAAGTGTTTTGCCAACGTCCACCTGTGTCCAGTGACAGCGGTCGCGGTGATCGTTGCGTGTCAGTCGAAGCAGGGCATCGACGATGTTCTGAAGTTGAGACCCGCTGAGATGCGCGTTCACCAGGGCTGAATGATATTCATCCGCGGTGCGCGGATGTCTGAGTGCCACTTCCAACTGACCCAGAAGTCCTGCCAATGGGTTTCGCAACTGATGCGATGCATGAGTTGCGAAGTTCTGCAACCGCTGTCGGGCTTGCTGCTGCCGCTCGAGCAGGGCGTTGAACGCGTCGGCCAGGGCACTGAGTTCATCGCTGGCTGATCCGGACGAGAGTCGCGACTCGGGGTCATCTCCCGCAATTTCACGTGTCTCGGCGGCCATTCGCGTCAAGGGCCGCAGAGCCCGGCGGCAGACGCGACGGGCAATGAGTGCCCAGATCAAGAGGATGAGCATAACGCTTGACAGCAAGGCGACTGCGAGTCGGCGCAGATTGGCATCAGCACTGGCTGTGTCAATCGCTGCACGAAGTTCGATCGATTCAAAGTGCTTGCCGGTAGGAAGAATGCGACTCCCACGCGGTGCTTCCAGTCGTTTCGACTCAATTTGCCAATGTGAGGCGTCCCCTCGACGAAGGGCGGATTCTCCGTCGATTCTTGCTGTGCTCAGCCAGACGGCGTCCGGTCCGGAGTGATCGATAAGTTCCCCTCTGGGCCCGAGGACGCACCAGACGATGGGCTGGTCATACAGACGGCGAACACTGACTTTGCGCTGCTGACGGTCCCATTCCACACCCGACGGCTCGATTTCGGCGGCGGCCTGCAAGGTGTTCATCGCCGACGCCAGATGCAGGTCGATCTCGTGTTCCGAATGCCGCTGAGCCCAGCAGAAAATCAGAATCGACGACAGCGAGAGGGCGGCCATCAAAGCCACGCTGAAGTGTGCCGTCAGTCGCGTGGTGACGGTCACGTGGCTTTTCCGGCCAACAGATAACCACGATTGCGCAGGGTGTGGATGAGACGGGGGCCATGCAGTTCCAGTTTGCGACGCAACTCCATGATGTGGACTTCGAGTGTATTGGAGAGCCCGTCGTAGCGCTCGTCCCAGACCGCTTCGTAGATTCGGGTCCGCGTCATCACCTGACCCGCGTGTCGCAGTAGGAATCCGAGCAGTGCCTCTTCTTTGGCAGTCAGCGTGATGATCTTGCCAGCCCGTGTCGTCGTGCGGGTCAGGAGATCCAGGCTCACATCGTCATAAACAAGGATCGCGGGAATGGACGACTGAGGCCGTCGTCCCAGCGCCCGGATTCGCGCCAGGAGTTCCGCGAACGCGAACGGTTTGCAGAGGTAGTCATCCGCCCCGGCGTCCAGACCTCGGACACGGTCGTCGATGGAATCATGGGCTGTCAACAGCAGAACCGCCGCAGTGCCGTTGCGGGCACGATAGTGTTTCAGGAGAGTCATTCCGTCCTGGCCCGGCAGCGTCCTGTCGAGAATGACCACGTCCCAGTTCGACACTTGCAGCAGCGACTCACCCGTGATTCCGTCCGCGGCGTGATCGACGGAATAGCCCTCTTCGCGCAGCCCACGCACCAGGTAATCCGCATTGATCGGATCGTCTTCGACAATCAGAATCCGCTGACTCATGAACGGCGCCCGGGTTCGGCAAAATAGCAACGAGTCGAATTCAATTCATCATATCCATCATTGCTTTTCCACCCGGGAAAAGGAACTCTGGTGATTCGAAATCAGCCTCGATGACCGGCAGGATCACCGAGGCATTCGGCTGGAGTGGGGCGTTCCGCGTTATGATTTCTCTTTCTTTTCTCCTCCCGACTTGTTTTCCGTCTTCTTGATCGTGCCGTCCGGCGCGATTTCGAGTTCCAGCTTTTTCTTGTCCGCGGTTTCGAGCAGGGCTTCGTAGTAGTCGAGCGATTCCTTGCCGTCCTTCACGAAAGTCATTTCCTCAGCCAGCGTGACCTTGGCGTTCGGGTATTTCTTTGAGATGGCGTCGCTCACGGCCTTCGGCAGGTCGGAAATGGCGATGGTCTTCTCGATGAGCGTGATAACACCTTCGGGTGTCAGCATGACGTCGTACTTGGTTTCGCCGTCCTTCAGCGTCACCTCGTATTCGACTTTCTTGCCGTCCTCTTCTTTCGCGGCTTCAATCATTTTCGCCGTCGGGAAGCGTTTCATCACGGTGGCGCTCACGGCCTTGGGCAACTTGTCGATCTCGATTTTCTCCTCACCTGCCCGTGCTGCAGAACTCATCGCAGCAGCGAGCAGCAAGGTCAGCATCGCTCGAAACATGGTCGGTCTCCGTCGGATTGATCCGCTGCGTCAACTCGACGCGTTACGGAAGTGTGAGTCTAAACCCCGCTGCTGAACTGACCGTGAACCGCGGCTAAATCTTTCTTTAACTCGCGCTTACGGCCGGCTCCGGTTGAGAGTTTTTACAAAACTGAGCAACTCACCAGAAAACCGCGACCGACTGCCTCCCATGCGGACCATCTCCGCGACGGCATCGTCTGTCGACCAGCCCTCTTGGACGATGCGGTACGCGGCACAATAGGCTCCCGTGCGATGTACACCTGCGTAGCAATGCACGAGGACTGGCTTCGGAAAATGATAATCGTGCATGATGTCGAGGAATTCCTGTACGCCGGCCCGTGCAGGCCCGTCGGTCGGTCCGGTCGCGAGCACATGAGTGCAAATCCGATAGAAGCGGACGCGATGCTCGTTGCAGTATTCCTCTTCAAATGCATCAACGTCCTTATCATGTTCGGAAATCCGATTTCGCAGCGAAATGACAGTGCCAATTCCATATTCATCAATGGTCTGTTTCAGACCTGACGGAGACATTTGCCCGCTGCGATAGAGAATTCCGGGCTCAACGCAATGAAAATTGCGGCAGTTGCGTTCGATAGCACATACATGCAGGAATATTGCTGCGGCGATCATGATCGCCACGAGCAATTTGGGAACCAGCCGAGGGTGGACGGAATACAATTTGTGCGTTCCAGATGAGTGGCACAGCACGATAACGTATTGCACCAGTATCGCGAAGCACAAATGATAAATTCCAGCTTATCTTTGTCGCGATCAGTCTTCGTTCACACGCTCGCGGCGGCCGAAGCGGAGGTACAGCGGCGGCAAGACGAATAGATTCAGCACGGTCGAAGTCACGAGCCCGCCCAGGATGACCGTTGCCAGTGGATATTCCACCTCATGGCCGGGCTTCAGTCCGCTGATGACCAGCGGCAGCAGTGCGAGTCCAGTCGCGAGCGCGGTCATGAGGATGGGGGCTAGCCGTTCGATGGAGCCGCGGAGCACCAGGGCGGGGCCGAACAGTTCTCCCTCGGCATCTTCCAAATGCTGATAGTGGCTGACGAGCATGATGCCATTGCGGGCAGCGATGCCGAGGACCGTGACAAATCCGACGAGTGAGCCGAGCGAGACAACGCCGGTCGTGAGGGCAACGCCAACGAGGCCACCGACGTGTGCGAACGGGAGCGAAAAAGCGACAATCAATGTGAGACGCAGGGAATTGAAGTCGGAGTAGATGACCAGGATGACGCCGAGCATGGCCAGACCCGCGAGCCAGTAGAGCTTGCGGCTGGCTTGGCGGCGTGCAGCCTCTTCGCCGAAAAACTCTGGATGATACCCCGCCTCGTACTTGAGTTCGCGGACGACGCGTTCCACATCCGCGGCGACGGCACCGAGGTCGCGATCCTTGACGTTGCAGGTGATGTCGAGCCGCCGTGAGGCCGCCTCGCGTTTGATTTCGTTCAGCATCGGTGCCACGACGACATCCGCCACATCACCGAGCCGGACCTGCATGCCGGCAGGCGTGTCGATTGGCAAGGCGCGGATGGCCGCGAGATCGGCCCGGCACTCGGGCGTGCCCCACACAACCACATCGAACCGTTTCTGAGCCTCGTAAACCTCGCCGACTTTCAGGCCTTTGAGGAGTGTGGACGTGGCACGACGGACGTGGCCCGGAGTAAGGCCGAAGCGTTCCGCAGCGGAGGGACGGAGTCGGACTTCAACCTGCGGCACCAGCGTCTGCGATTCGACCTTGAGGTTCGTCACACCCTCGACGGTTTTCATCGCAGCCTCGACCTCTTTGGCTTTACTTCGCAAGCCCGCGAGGTCCGGCCCGAAGAGACGCACGACGATGCTGTAGCTGGTTCCGGAAAGCACTTCCTTGCTGCGTTCTTTGAGGTAGGTCTGCACGTCGCAGAACATGCCGGGATAGCCGTCCATTGCGTGCTGGATCGCTTTAAGCGTGCCGGCGTAGTCGACATCGGGGTCGATGCTGATCCAGAGTTCGGTGAAGTTGGGTCCGTAGACTTCATCGGCGACTTCAGCCCGGCCGATGTGCGAGCCGAAGTTCCGCACGCCCGGGATGCCGCGAAGCTCCCGGCTGGCCAGCACGGTCATGCGGTCCATTTCCTCGATCGACGCGCCAGGCTTCGCAATGAAGTGCATCAGGAAATCTGTCTCCTGAAACTCGGGCAGAAACTCCGCACCGAAGCGGGTGGCGAGGGCTCCGCTCAGGATGAACGCCGCGGCTACGACTCCCAAAGCCGCGAAGGGGTGCGTCACAATCCGCGGCAGGATGCGGGCATACACCGCCTGCAGCAATCGGACCAGCGGCGAAACGCGATGCCGGCCCCCTGTCCCGGTGAGCAGCATGTACGACAGTGCCGGCGTGACAGTCAGCGCCACCAGCAGCGACGCGAGAATGGACAAGATGTACGCCAGGGCCAGCGGTCGGAAAAAGGCACCCGCGATACCGTCGAGGAAGAAAATCGGCAGGAACACAATGATGACAATCATGGTCGCGTAGACGACAGCACTGCGGACTTCCAGCGAAGCGTCAACGACGACGCGGAACGCGGACCGCGGCTCAGGCGATGCACGGTTCAGTCGCAGTCGGCGGACGATGTTTTCGACGTCGATGATCGCGTCGTCGACGACCTCGCCCAGCGCGATCACCAGCCCGGCGATGACCATCGTGTTGAGTGTGATCCCGAAGGCCGTGAGGACCAGCACTGCGGCGACAAGCGACAGCGGGATCGCAGTGAGGCTGATGAACGCCGTGCGCAGGTCGTAGAGAAACGCAACGAGAATGACGACGACGAGTGCGCAGCCGATCAGCAATGCGTGTGTCAGGTTGTCGAGGGCTCGCTCGATGAACGTCGCGGGACGAAAGATGGTGGGATCGATTTCGATGCCCGCCAGACCTGGCTCGATTTCCTCGAGTGCCGCCTCGACGCGGCGGGTCACTTCGAGCGTGTTGCCTTCCGGCTGTTTTTCGACGATGAGCAGGAGCCCGGGACCGTCATTGATGATCGCGTCGCCAATGGCGGGGGGTGAACCATATTGCAGTTTCGCGACGTCGCCGATGCGTATTGGTGCGTTGCCCGGAAACGCGATCACGACCTTGGCGATGTCCTCCGGCGTGCGGACCATCGCGGCATGGCGAACCGCCAACCGCTGATTCGGTTTGTCGAGAAAGCCGCCCGTCTCCAGCACTGCCGCATCGGTGGCCGCACGCGTCACCTGATCGAGCGTGACGGCTTCCGCACGCAGGCGATCAGGGTCGACGAGTATTTGATACTGTTTGTCGCGTTGCCCCCAGATCGCCACATTCGCCACGCCGGGGATCGCCATCAGTCGCGGGCGGATCGTCCAGAGTGCCAGCACAGTCATGTCCTGCTGGCTGAGCGTTTTGGACGACAGCCCGATCTTCATGACGCGCGACAGTGACGAAAGCGGCTGCAGAATCACCGGTGCTCGAGCGATCGCCGGCAGACGCGGGGCTTCGGCGGCCACGCGCTCCTGCACGTACTGCCGCGACTTGTGAATGTCAGTCCCTTCGTCGAAGAGCAGCACGACCGAAGACAGGCCCAGCACAGACTTGGATCGGATCGTCTTGAGTCCCGGCGTGCCGTTGAGTGTGTTCTCCAGCGGTACGCTGATCAGGCTTTCGACCTCTTCCGTGGAGAGACCCGGTGCCTCGGTCTGCACCTCGACTTTCGGCGGTGCGAACTCCGGGAAGACATCCAGCGGAGCCGTCTCCACCTGACGCATCCCGGCCACGATCAGCAGCAACGCCAGGACCATCACGACGACGCGACCGCGGACGGAAGCGGAGATCAGCCAACTCAGCATGTGTGGCTCACTTCACAAACCCGGTTTCCGCGCCGAACAATTCCATCGCCCCCGCCGTGACAATGTTCGTCCCCGCCGCGGGACCGCGATTCAGGACCGCATCCGCACCATGAGTGGCCAGCACTTCCACGCGGCGTCGCGCATACCGCCGTTCGCCGGTTTTCTCATACACCCACGTGTTGCCGTGGATGTCGATCACAATCGCGCTCCAGGGCAGAATCAAACCCGGGCCCTGTTCATTCAGAGCCAGCGTTGCTCCGACACGTTGGCCCGGGACGTATTTCATGTCCGGGTTGGGCAGTTCGTAATAGGCGTCGATGGTTCCTGACAGCGGATTCGCCGTGGGGGGTGCCACCACGGGCGAGGCCGACTGGTTTTCCCGTGCTGTGCCGGTGAGTGGTGCGATCGTCGCCACGGCTGTGCGGTTGAGTCCGTTCACATCGGAGACCGGGAGCGGAACGCGAATCCAGACCTTCTTGAGATCGATGACCTCGAACAGTGCGGCCCCGGCGGGAACGGTTTGTCCGGGCAACACAGAGAGTGCTCGCAGAATTCCGGATTCCGGCGCTTCGATCGCCATCGGGGACGCCGTGCCTTTGTCGATTTCACCCAGCACCTTGGTCAGGACTGTGAAGCGAGCCGTCACGGCTTCGAGTGTTTTGCCTGCGACGTCATAGGCAGCGTCCGCCTCATCCACCTGCCGCTGACTGCCCGCACCTTGCTTCATCACGCGAAGTGCCCGATCCAGTGCAATCTTGGCGAGGTCCTTTTGAGTCGCTGCATTGTTGACCAGGCCCTCGGCGTCCGTCAGTGCCGCCGCCAGGTTCGCACGGCTATCGGGCGTCAGCAGTGGGGACAGCCGTAAGACGGCATGACCCTTCGTCACCGCGGCGCCGACTTTGGGCAATCCGCCCATCGGCTCGGTAATCAAGCCCCCGAGCGGAGCCGCGACGAGGATCGTGCGGCCCACGGGGATCATCACTTCGCCGCCATAGATTCGCTGTCGCGGAATCGTTTCCTGTCGGACCGGGCTCACCGTCACACCGAGCCGTTGCTCCGCCTGCGGTGTGAGTTCGATCGTATCGAGATCTGCTTCCTTGACGGTGTTGCTGACGTTCGCTGCGGGAGCGGGCTTGGCGTCGGTTGTGCTCGACTTGGGCCGCGTGACCATCCACCATGCACCGACACACACAGCCAATGCCAGGGCCAGCGTGAGGATGATTGTCGCGACGCGCTGTGCCAAAATCATGGCGTCACCAATCCCAGTCGGCGACCCGCGCTGCGTTCAAGCTCGGCCCAGTTCCGACGCAGGTCAGCCACAAGTTGAGCTTCGCGAAGGTAGCTGTCGAGAAGCTGACGCGTCGTCTCCAGCACGATGAAAATCGTCGTGTTCCCTTCCTGATACGCTCCCTGGGCCCGGCGGATCGCCGCTTCCACCTCGGGGCGCACCTTCACACGCAAGAACTCCAACTCTGTGCAGGTCTGTCGATACTGAAGGTACGACCTCTGCACGTCGAGCGCGATCTGATTGGCAACCGTCTCACGGTTGCGAAGAGCTTTCTCGAGATCCGCTTCGGCCCGGGCGATGCCGCCCTGATTGCGATTGAAAATTGGAATCGTGAATCGCAGGGCCGGGCCGAATTCGTGACCGTTCACACCGCTGGTCGCGTCGAGAATACCCAGCAGCCGCACCCAGCCCAGCTTGGCAAACGCCAGCCGTGCTTCCGCGGCCTCGACTGCAGCCTGGGCTGCCAGTGCATCCGGGCGGCTCCGCTGCGAATCCGCGGCAATGTCGTCAATGCTCAACAACCGGCATTCGGGAAGTGGCGACGACTCGACCTCCAGTGGCTCTCGGCAGACGGCCAGCCCGGTGAGATTCCGCAGACGCTCCATCGCGATCGAGACTTCGTAGCCAACGCGTGCGGCATCCTGTTCCGCCTGCAAGGCATCGATCCGGGCCGTGGCGACTTCCTGCTGAGAAATGTCACCCGCTGCGAATCGCTTCTCGGCCAGCGATGCGATCGTGCCTCGGAGTTTGACCGATTCCGCCGCAACACGGACGCGATCCTGTGCGAGTAGCACATCGGCATGAGCCTGTCGCACGTCGCGAATCAGATCGAGGCCGGCCTGCGTCAGTCGTTTCGCGGCGCGATCTGCATCGGCGGTCGCCGCGCGGACCCGAATCGGTCGCAACCACACCGCCTCAATCGGGAAATCGAGCAGATACTTGAACGGCTTGTCCGTGACGCCGAACGCGTACTGGAATTCCGGGTTCGGCAGCAGCCCCGCCTGGATCAGGTCACCGCGGGCCAAACCCAAATCGACCAGCAGTTCCTGAAACGCCGGGTTGTTGTACAGTGCGATCGCCACCGCCTCATCAGGAGTCAACGCATGTGCGAGCGACGCGCCTGGCGGCAGCACCGGTTCCGGCGAAACGGACTTGACCTCAGAGACACTGCCAAATCGTTCGTAGAGCGCGGTTGAAACATCGACCGCCGAGGGTGCCGGAGGCGCGGTCTGACATCCACTCACGGCCAGATTGACCATGATCGCGCTCAGAAGTGCAGACGATCTGTCGCCGCGAAGGAACACTGCCGACCCCAGACTGAAAGAATTCGGCTCTTCCATCTGGTTATCGGCATAAAAGCATTCCGAAAATGAGCTTTGGGTAAAATAAGCAATTTCTTATGTCCAACCCGAACCACAACGACCTAACTTTCCAGACGCCCGATACAAAAATCGCGGAGTGTCAGCGAGATGCTCTCTCGAACATCCGACAGCACAAAGCGGAGGAGAACCTCCGACGCGACGCCGACGGTGAGCAGAATCAGATTCCGGGCCAGCGGGTAGTCGCAGACGTCGCCAGGCACATCGTTCGGCACACGGTAACTCTCGTCCCAGATGACTTCGCCATAGTCGGCGAATAGGCCGACGTGCAGGCAATTCAACGTCAACGCACGGGCATGCTCCTGCACAAGCCGCCGCGAGGCGGAGTTGTCGAACGCGTCAATCAGGATGCCGCCATCCTGGAGCAGACCCTTCGCGGTTCGGTCGGTGAGGTCCTTGCGATGTGCGTCGATTTCGATGCCGGTGGCGCGGAAGAGTCGTTGACGGAGCACCTCGACTTTCCAGGCACCGATCTCGGATTCGCCATAAAGCTGCGTGCCCACGTTCTGCTCTTCGATGCGGTCGCGGTCGATGACGCGCAGGTCTTTGAATCCCTGTCGGGCCAGGTTGTCCGCCAGATGCGAGCCGAGCGCGCCGGCGCCGCAGATGGTGACGCGCTGCGCTCCGATTTTCTCAAGTGCGCCATCGCCACGGTAGATCGCTTCGTGATGGAATTTATCCGCCATGTGCATCCACTCCGATCACCACACCTCGGGGAAACCGCTCCACGTGAGTCAGAGGTTCGCCGGTCGACTCATCGTCCTCGAACCGGAAACCCTGAAGTCCGTTTGGACTATCGATCAGGCAGAGCAGGGGCTTGCCGAATGCAAGACACCACGCCCGCATAGTGCGCACGTCGCGCGGGCTCATGGCATCCGGTCCGTCGGGGTGCGTGTGCAGGAAGCCGACGACGTCGCCGCGGGCTTCTTCGCGCGCGAGCACCCAGGCACCATCGAACTGCACGCGAGTCCTTTCACCCGACGTGCGGCGTTCGCGTCGCGCGAGCCAGATGCCGCCACGACGCTCGCCCAGCAGCGTCCAGCACTCTTCGACCACCGGCTTCACCGTCGGGGATGCACGCGCCAATAGTCTTCCTCCGCCATGCCGAGATCACCGACCCGGACAATCTCGCCCTGTCCCTCACGAATCACACCGACGAGGCTCTGCAGATCGAATTTCGCATCTTCGCCGTCGAGGCAGATCCCGGCCACCTGCACCGAGAGGTCCCCTTTTGCCACAGCCGACACGTGCCGCTGACCGTCGACTTCGTACGTGACGGTGTAGACGTCACCGCGTTCGACGTAATCCTTCAGATCCGCCCCGGCGTGGGAGAGAGCGTTCCGCAGGCGACGTTCCTCCCGGCTTTGCCGCGCCTCCTCCGAGTTTTCCCAGCGCGGCCAGTAGCTGAGCACGTAGGCATCCCGCTCCTCAACTGTCAGACCCGGCCGCTGCACTTCGTCCGGCAGAGTCATGCAGGCGAGATGCTCGCGGAGGAATCGCGCGGTGCCAGGATCCCGACGCGCGTCCGCCGCGGCATACCAGAACTGCGAACCATCGAACCGTGATTCAATCACCTCGAATGGCTGAGCGTCTTCCACCAGACGCACGGGGATCAGACCCTTGATCCGGAACCGGGAGTCAGCCCGGTGCGCGGGCAGGGCCAGCCACTGGTCCGCGATCCGATCCATCAGAATGAGGCGCACCAGAGGAAAGAGTTCGAGGTATCGCTGCCGCTCGGCCAGCTTCGCCGCGCGCCGCAGTTTCGCTTTGCTGTGTGATTCGGGGCGGAAGACGCCCCAGCCTTCAAAGTCCGCCGGCTCGATCCGAAGTGCGCAGATGACGCCGGCAATGCGGACGTGCACCTGCTGGCCGCGAAGCACAGGAGCAAGGAATTCACGATCGAGGAATTGACGTTCTGCCGCGGCCAGCCGCGCGAATGCGTCTCGAACATCGTGCGTTTTGGCCATGCGAGCAGTGAAAAAGACCGTGGCGGCTGCAAGTTCCAGAAGCTGTCGTCCCTTGCGGGACACGTAAACAACGTGTTTGTAAGCTCCTGCGGTTGGGCAGCCGCCACAATCTTGCCTTCATTGTAGTGCAGGTGCTGGCGATTTGAGCGACAAAAGCCCGCGACGACCCAGGCGGCTCAAACTCGCCGCCACACGAGCAGGCGGACATTCCAGCACCACAGCACGGTCATCGAGCATCGCCGTCGGGTCGTTCAGATATTGCTCCCGTACGCGGCGGTCGAAGTCGAGGTCTGCGAACTCGCGCGACAGAACCGACTCCAACGCTGACATCGCATCCTGGCCCCGATGCGCGGCAAAGTAGGTGCCTCCCGTAGCCCGCGCCAACCAAGTGAACGGCATATCCACGGATGGTGTCAGGCCGAGGCTGTACAGGACAATCAGTTGCTCCTCGAATGCCGCAGTCACTGTGTTCACCGTTTCACCGCAGGCGTTATGCGGTGCCTCGTCGTGGGCAGACCAACCGTGCGGCCGGGCGTCGCCGATCAGGATCGCGACCCGTCGACTATGCGGCCGCCATGCGAGCTTGCTGCATGCGGAAAGTAGACCATCCAAGACCGCTTCCGGTTCGTCACCGCCGCCACTCGGTGTAAGTTTGGCAATCGTCTTTTGCATTTCTGTGAGCTTGCTCGTGAAGCCATACTCCCGCGTCACGAACGACAACTCCTGCGGTGGGTGATCGCGATACTCCACGAGAGCCGTGCGAAGGTTCACCAGCGTGGCAGTTGCGGACGTCAAACGCTCCAGCATCGCCACCATGTGCTGTCGCGCCGCATCGATGAACGCTCCCATGCTCCCGGTCGTGTCGACGATGAACGCCACGTCGAAGTCATTGAGGTGATCACCCTCCGCCCCGACCGGAGCCGGGGCGTTGGGTGCGATCAGATTCAGGATTTTGCCGAGCATCAGATTACGATCGTTGCTCCGTCTGCCGCTGGGGCAGCGGATAGTCCATGATTTCGATGAGCAGTTCCAGCTTCGATGGCCGCGCCAGCAACGGCACCAGGTTCGGCAGCGAGTAGTAGTCGCCGGTGAACTGGAACGCATCGCAGGCGATGCCGGCCTTGCGGCATTCCTCCTCCACCTGCGTGCTGGACTGCGGTGTCCGCACGAAGCAGACGTTCGGATCCGCCTTCATCTCCTCGCGATACTTCAGCAGCGCCGGAACGAAGAGCGGTGCGCTGTTCTCGCACTCATCCGTGACGACGATGATCTGCTCGGCGTACTGCCGCTTGCGGGTCATCGCATCGAGGGGCACGCCGCACGACGTTCCGCCGCCGGCCGTGATTCCCTGCAGTGCCTTCTCCCACGACGCCAGGCTGTCGCCACCGCGCTCGATGGGGTAGGCCATGGTGTCGAAGGCGTAGACGTAGAGTTCCTTCTCGCAGACGGCGGAGATCATCGCGCCGATCCGCTTGCCCAGATCGATCGCCACATCCATGGAGCCGGACTTGTCGATGAACAGCGCCGTAGGCCGTGAGATCCGGCCCTTGGCTTTCACCTGGGCGTCCGCGACCTGCTCGAGCTTCGCACGGACATCCGCGGACAGGTCAGCCGCCTCCATCGCCTTCTCGGCTTTGAACGCGCTCACCCGGGTTCCGGTCTTCGCCGCCTCGAGCTTTCGCTCGACGAGCGCTTTGAGATCCGGGTTGTCCATGGCACCGCGCCGCTGCAGCGCAGCCAGGTTGTTGATCACCTCCTGCGGGCTCATCACTTCGATCAGAGCCAGCAGCACCGTCGGCGTCATCTTCGTCACCACCGTCGCCGCAACGCGGTACGGGATGCGGTGATCGAGGATGGTGCGCGCCTGATCGATCGGCGAAGACGCCTGAGCCAGACGCTTGAGCCCCGCAAGTCGGCTGTCGGCGGGCGGATCCTCTTCAAAAAGAATCTTCTGTGCCCGCTCGCTCGGCTTCACGTGCAGCAGCGCATACAGCCGCTTGATCGCCTTGCGAGCGACCAGCACGCTGCCATCGAACCACTCCGGGTCCGACTCGCGTTCGCGCAGATAGCGTGTGATCTCTGTCTTCAGTGCTCGCGGCGGATTGCGGAACAGGCCGAACTCCTCCACGACCGTCGGTGCGGGGGCGTCGGCCACCTTTACCGCCTTGGTCTTGCGGTCTCCCTTGACCTTGTCGGGTGCCTTCCTGGTCTTCTTTCGACCGCTGATGAAGTCGAGGACGCGCGTCACCTCATACGGCGGCAGGCCGCGGAGCAGCGCCAGGCCCACGTCGCGGTGGCCGGCGAAATCGCTGAGCACCAGCGAGATGATGAACATCTCCTTGTGGTCGCGGACGTCGCCGTGGTCCGCATACCAGGCCGCGAGGCGCACGTAGAACCGCGGATCCTTGGTTGAGATCTCCTGGTGCACCGGCCAGATCTTCGCCAGTTCGCGGTGCGGCGTGGTCAACAGTGAATTGAGCAGCCCCAGACGCAGATCCTGCTCAGGGGTGGTCGGACGTGCAGCCATGGACGATGAACTCCAAAAAGACGCTTGCAAGTTCCGGAAGCCGAAGACTGCCTCCCATGCGGGACGCGTGAGTGATTTGCCGATCACCCGGCAGTCTCAGAAATTGTGGTGGCGTTTGTAGGCTCCCGCGGTGGGGCAAGCGAAAGATCAAAAAGTACTACCCGTACAAGTCGCATCAGCGATTTTTTCGGTGCTCTATCCCCTGAGCTACTCCCGGGTGAAATCCAGGAGGTGGGATTCGAACCCACGACCACCGCCTCCGTAAGGTTTGTACGCTCGTGCCGTTGGGTACGGGTCAGTTCTCCGTGTTGGTTGCAGATTAAAAGGACAGCCCGTACGAGTCGCATTAGCGGTTTTAGTGCTCTACCAACTGAGCTACCCCAGGACTAAATCCGGGGGATGGGACTCGAACCCATGACCTCTCCAACAAATGGTTTGTATGCTCGTGCCGTTGGGTACGGGTTGTGCTCCGTGGTGTTTGCGTATGAAAAAGACAGCCCGTACAAGTCGCATTAGCTGTTTTAGTGCTCTACCACTGAGCTACCCCCAGTCAAAACCGGGGGATGGGAATCGAACCCATGACCTCTCCGTTATCAGCGGTTTGTATGCTCGTGCCGTTGGGTACGGGTTGTTCTCGCGTTCAGCCGAAGACAGCTTCCGGGCGGACCGTCATGTTTCCGGTGTCGTGCCGGTCGATGACGTAGTCGCGGAGCTTCGCCTCCTGCGTCTGCAGGTGTCGGGCCAGGGCCCGCTTGATCTCGTTGTCGCTGGAAGCGGCACCGACATCCAGTTCTCCTTGTGGAAGATCCAGGCTGCGCCCCTCAAAGCGAATATGAACGACTTTCATTCCGTCCGCCATGGTGATTCCTCAAGTGTCGAAAAAGACTCGCATAAGTTCCAGGAGCGATTTCACTCCCCCGTGGTTCACGAAAGCGGGGGAGGAAGGATTCGAACCTTCATCGGTTTTACCCAATGTGACCAGTTTGTAAGCTCCTGCGGTGGGATGCGAGCCAGTCTCCTTGTGAGTGTACTCCACGTCATCGATGGATCGTTGAAAACAGTCGGGCCGGGCAATCCGCCCAGCCCGATCACGCAAACAGCGGTGAATCAGGAGAGCTACGGAAAAATCGCCATTCGCCCGGTTGGGTGTTTCAGTTGTCGGCTGTTGGAGTCCATGATAACTATCCTCTGAATCGTCTGTCACGCTTCATGTGCCTACTCAGACGCAGGATTGATCCAGGAAGTTCGCGATTATTCCATCTTTTCGCAATCGCTCCGCGGCGGGAACAACAAGTGTGATGTGTGGTGGTTTCGACCGGTGATGAGCGAGGCTCGCGTTGGGCTGCAGAGCACCGTAATGTGGAAGCGTTTCGCCGATCCCATTCGCGACAGCCCAGACACAAGTGGATCGCCGTGCCCAGCAATCAACAATCGTCCCGCAAGGCGTAAAAGCTTTTCGGGCGGTGGATGATTAACTATTTTTTCTGCACATTGAAATCGATTGTCTGACGCCCGGACTTCACATCGGCTGTGAGATCGGTCGTGGTCGGTTGCGAATAGCGCTCCGGGACGATCCACACAACTGTGCCCCGCACGAGGATGCGGCGGGCTTTGGGATCGTTGGCTTGAGCGACTTCTTCCTGAATCGAAGTCGGCGCGAAAGACGACGCACCGACAACCGTCGACAGGATCGTGACCTTGTGCGGCCCGATCAGTGCGCCGTCGTCCGCGCTGTAGGTCGTCAGCGTGTATCGTCCATCGGACCCGATCGAGCCAATCGCGGCTTTGCCATGCTCAGGAATGAACATGATCGTGCCTTGCGTCACGGGCGTGCCGTCGACGGTGACGACGCCGGAGACGGTGCCGAGACCGCTGCTGCCACATCCGGGCAGCAGCACGCAAAGCAAGCTCAGTGATAGGGTGGCAATTCTGTTCACGGGAGGATCTCTCAGAATCCGTTGTCGACGGACTCGCCGCCATTGCGGCTGCCCAATGCGTGGAGGACCGTCAAGGACGTCGTTTGCGGGATGATCGTCACATGACCGTCGCCAAAAAGAAACTGTGCGCCATTCACGTGCTGACTGCCAAAGGGCAAATCATTTTGCTGATCGTCGGCGATGTTGGGGATGAGGGTGTTGATGGGATAGGTGGTGTTGCGCATGTCGCGGTTGTACGATCGGTTCGGGACACCGCAGCTGGGTGCGAGGCAGGCGGCTCCCCAGATCCATCCGGTGGGTCCGCCCTGGGTTCCGATACCGTAGCCGGGCCCCATGCCCCATTTTTCCGCGTGGATGCTCTCGCCGACGCAGAGGGTATTGCTGGTTCCGTCAGCAACGTCGGTGAGCGAGATGCGACTGTTGATATTGAAGATGCCGTCGGTGTAGACATCGCCGCGCCAACCGTGTGAGACGGGGGCTTTGCCGCCGGCGACGCCGAAGTAATCCTTGCGGTTCGGATAGCTCTTCCATTTGCTGTTGGATGGGCAGATGTAGAGGGGCATGACGAAGTCGCCGAGGGCTGTGTAGTTGCCCTGCCAGCCGACATTGAGGTCATATTTATCGAAGATGTTGCCCTGCTCGAGGTGTGGCAGGATGAGCGTGAAGGTGGAGTTGCCGCGGCAGTCGCCGGCGCTGCTGCTGCAATGCTTGGTGATGTCAACCGCCGCTCCGGCAGGGAGCATGCCCATGACGTTGTGATAGTTCTGGATGCCAATGCCGATTTGCTTGAGATTGTTGGCGCATTTGGCGCGGGCGGCGGCCTCGCGGACTTTCTGCACAGCGGGAAGCAGCAGCCCGATCAGGATCGCGATAATCGCAATCACCACCAGCAGTTCAATCAGCGTAAAAGCCGGTCGTTGGGGTCGCGCCATGTCATACTCTCCTCGCAGCGGTTCAACATGGTTACGGGTTCCACGCGTTCAATCTAAAGCCCGCCACGGAAAATCGCTGGTTTTTCCTGAAAATGCACGAAAGGCTAATGCAGGACCATCATCCGAGCTGGTAATCTAAGACGATGCCCGCTGTGGAACAGTTGCAAACCCGCCTCAGTTTGCTGGTGCGTCTGACCCGCACCGGCGGAGCGGACGCCACCGCTTGGCGGGAATTCGTGGATATTTATACACCGTTGATCTATTGCTGGTGCCGCGGTCACAAACTGCAGGACACCGACGCCCGCGATGTCACCCAGCAAGTGTTGCTCAAGCTGTCCACGGTCCTGCCGACCTTCCAATACGACCCGAGCAAGAGCTTTCGTGCCTGGTTGACGACGCTGACGCACCACGCGTGGGTCGATTTCCTGTCCAGCCGCCAAGTCTCCGGCAGCGGTAATGCGCGGATCTGGGCAGCGCTCGCCTCCGTCGAAGCCCGTGAGGACCTGATGCAGAAGATCGATGAGGAATTCGATCTGGAGCAGTTGGAGCAGGTGATGCGGGTGGTGCAGGCCCGCGTGGAGCCGGATACGTGGGAGGCGTTTCGGCTCACAGCCCTGGAAGGACGTCCAGCCGCAGAGGTGGCCCGACAGTTGCAAAAGCAAGTAGCGAACATCTATGTCAGCCGCAGCAACGTACAGAAGATGTTGCAGGATGAATTGGAGCGGAAGAACTCCGCGGCTTCGGATTCCGTCTGATGTTGCCCTGATCACATGTGGTGCTTTCATGCCAGTGGCGGTTTGCCCGACGAATGAAACTCTGCGTCACCTTCTTGCGGAGTACCTGCCCACGGCGGAGCGAGACCGCGTCGCGGCGCACATCGAACAATGCCCTGCCTGCCAGTCGCAACTCGATGATCTGCTGTCGGATGATTCGTCGGCATCCTGGTCGAAGCTGTCCCGGGTGCGGAACGGGCCGCAGGTGGACGCGAACTTTCTCAGCACCATGCGGGGGCTGGTGCCGACGCTGTCGCAATCGTCTTCACGGGTGGCTGCGGTGGAGGGGGCCTCGGGTCCAGCGGCACCGGACGAGCCCTGCCCGGATTCCATTGCGGGATACGAGGTGCTCGGCGAGATTGGGCGTGGCGGAATGTCGGTGGTCTACAAGGCCCGGCAGCCGCGTCTGGGCCGGATCGTGGCCCTGAAGCGCTTGCGGCTCCGCGACCAGAACGATACAGATCTGGCTCGCTTTCGCCGCGAGGCCGAGGCGATCGCTGGTGTTCCACATCCGAATATCGTGCAGGTCTTCGAGTTTGGCGACGACAACGGGCGGCCGTACCTCGCGCTGGAGTACGTCGCCGGGGGTTCGCTGGCGGAGGCACTCCCCGGGGCACCAGTCGAGCCGAAACTGGCGGCGGTGTTCCTGCTGAAAGTCGCAGAGGCGATTCACCATGCCCACACGCACGGCGTGATTCATCGTGACTTGAAGCCTGCAAATGTCCTGTTGACGGGCCCCTCGCCGCGGGGCCTCGTGGATTGCGAGCCGAAGGTGGCGGACTTCGGACTGGCTCGTCGCCTGGGTGAGGACCAGGGGCTGACGCAACCGGACATGCTCGCCGGGACTCCGGCCTATCTGGCACCGGAGCAGATTGGCAAGCAATCCGATTCGCTGTCAGCCGCGTGCGACCTCTATGCTCTCGGCGTGATGCTCTACGA